>JAPKCN010000072.1 GCA_028822945.1 Porticoccaceae bacterium
TGCTGATGCTGATGCTGATGCTGATGCTGATGCTGATGCTGATGCTGATGCTGACGCTGACGCTGACGCTGACAAGCATTAAGTATTTAGTACTTAATATCCGAGTTTTCTATTGATTTAATTGGGCGTTAAGCTATTAATTTTTTGGGCCAGCTACATCTTTACCGTCAGTCAGTACGCGAAGAAGCATCTGAGAACACTGGGCTTTTATTGGGGCTGGTGCGCATATTCTCTAGGACTCTCGAGTCACCGCGGTCACGCGGATCAGACGCTGCATACCAAGACTCTCCATCGCGCACTACAATTTGCACATCTCCATACTCGAAATCATGCGGCAGCGTGCGATAGCCCCTGCCAGCGAGGGCTTCAATAGTCGCGGGTGACAATGGTTTGCCCATACTAAATCCACTGTAAGTAATCAAGTCTGCAGGGATTAATTGATGATGAAAACGGGTCGCACCAACGGCCTCATCAGGCGTCATATTAAAATCTAGTATATTTACAATAACTTGAAAAACCGTAGTAAATATAGTCGAGCCCCCAGGGGTGCCAAGCACCATTTCAACCTCTCCATCTTTGAGAAGTAGGGTTGGCGCCATGGAGGACAGCGGGCGCTTTTCCGGCTGCACCTCGTTGGCCTCGCTACCTACTACACCAAAGATATTGGGCACGCCGGGCTTGGCACTAAAATCGTCCATTTCATTATTGAGTAAAAAACCAGCGCCTCCCACCACCACACCGCTGCCATAGTTCCAGTTGATGGTATAGGTATTAGATACCGCATTGCCCCATTGATCGACAATAGAAAAATGTGTGGTGTTGGGGGATTCTAGGCCGGGGTTGAGACTCTCTATTTGCGATATATTGATCGCATCGACCTCGGCTGCGCGCTTGGCGATGTAGCGGTCGTCGAGCAGCGCGTCGATATTTACTGGATAAAAGTCTGGATCGCCCAAATACTCAGCACGATCGGCGAACACCCGCTTCTCCATTTCCGCTATCAGATGGATGTACTGCGGCGAATTGTGCTCCAACCCGTCGAATAAAGAGTCTAGAGAATCCTTCATCTTTAATAACTGAACAACTGCAAAACCTCCAGAACTCGGCGGCGGTGAAGAAACGATCTGGTAGCCGCGCCATTTAGCTTGCAACGGTTGGCGCCAGACAGTAATATATTTTTCTAGGTCTTGTGCACTGATAAGACCCTCGCTGCGATGCATTTGTTCGACGATCAAGCGCGCCGTATGGCCGCGATAAAAATCATCGGCACCCGACTCCGCAATGCGTTTTAAGGTGGCCGCCAACTCGGGCTGCTTAAACACTTGATTCTTACGAATGGCCGAAAAGTACTCATAAAAATTGGTTTTGTCAGCAAACCATTTCTGCATATCATGGATGTCGTCAACCAGCGTATCCGCCGGAATAAAGCCCTGCTCAGCTAATTTAACAGCCGGTGCAACAAGATCGCCCCAAGGTAGTTTGCCAAAGCGTTGATGGGCCGCCCAAAAACCGGCGACAGTGCCGGGAACAGCGACCGCCCGACCACCGATTAACGTTGCTTTTTCAATGAGGTCGCCGTCACTATCCAAAAACATATTTTTATCGGCTGCCAACGGCGCTTTTTCGCGGTAGTCTAGAAATGCAACCTCATCCCCCATCTTGAGTGTCATAAATCCACCGCCGCCAATATTGCCGGCATCGATGAAGGTCACTGCCAACGAGAACCCCGCGGCAATTGCCGCGTCCACGGCGTTGCCGCCAGCCCGCAAAATATCCTCGCTGACTTGCGCAGCGAAGCTGTCGGGCATGGCTATAGCAGCATTAGCCATCGGTGCAATTGCTGGACTCAGTAACGTCTGCTGCCGCTCAGCAGAGGGATTTTCACACGCCTGCAACAAAATGATTAAGATCGCCGTCGCGCTAATAAATATCTTATTCGTCATATGTCGCCGATGTTGTAAAAGGGTTTTTTCAGCCACAAACGTCGACTAGATGCCGTCGCTGAAAGCTCATTATATTTTTTAGCTTCTTTTCTGATTAGTCAAAAAACACCCGCAGTTCCAAACTGATGTACCAATAGAAATTTTATCTTTTGATCTGCTTTTACTATTCGACACTAAGCACATGCAACACAATAGAGAGATAGTAATAGCGGATTATATTAATGACCTAAAAATATTAAGAAACACATATAAATCTTATTAGTATTACGCTCAGTAATACTAGTCGCAAAAGCTATCATAATATGCATAATAGCTCCCTTTTGAACTTGTCAGTAATAATAAATGCTTTGGTTATCACCTAGCCGACGTCTCGAGGCTCTATCATTATGGAATTTAAAACAGTCTGCCACGCTATTTTAGCTACCACATTACTCTTAAACCCAGCTATGCAGAGCATAGCCACCGAATTAGTGCTTGAGGAGATCATCGTCACTGCGACCAAGCGGGAGGAGGGTCTGCAGCAGGTACCGATCGCCATATCAGTCATTGACGGACAGCTAATAGAAGATAGGTCGATCCAGACAATAGAAGATCTAAGCAGATACATTCCCAACGTGCACATGGGTGAGGCCTCTACGGGTACGCAAATATTTATTCGCGGTATTGGCTCAGGCGTTAACTACGGATTTGAACAGTCAGTCGGTACCTTTGTCGACGGTGTTTATTTCGGTCGCGGACGCAGCGCGAGGGGTAGATTCCTTGATCTAGAGCGCGTCGAGGTTCTCAAGGGCCCACAATCGACGCTGTTCGGCAAAAACACCATCGCCGGAGCAATGAACATCACCACGGCACAGCCCACCGAAGAGTTTGAGGGCTACGTGAGTGCCGGCTACACGAGCGAGCTAGAGGCCAAAACGATCACTACCGTGATCTCCGGACCGTTGAGTAATTCAGTTCGCGGTCGTCTGGCTATGCGCTCCTATGAAGACGAAGGCTATGTACGCAACCGCGCTGCCGACGGCGTCGATGGCCCACAAAAAGAAAGCCTCTATGCGCGTGCCACGCTGGCAATTGATGTCAACGAAGATTGGACTGCCACCATCAAAGCCGAGTATGGGAATTTAGATGTTTTGGGTCGCCAAACAGTGACTGCGATAACTAACACGAGCCTGGCGACCGGCGGGGCTGCGGCGCTCTATGCGACGCCTTACGGTTCGACAAATTTTGAAGCCGGCTTTGGCTATACCAGCTATGGCCAAAATGTACGCAATACGCCCCTATATGATGATAATGAGTCAAACATCTTTCAGGTTACACTGGATGGCACTTACGCTGAGCACGATGTCAAGGTCGTGATGGGTTACACCGACTACGAGTTCAACAATAGCTTAGATTCAGACTTCAGCCCTCTCAGGTTGATCAATCGCGGGCGCACCGAGGAGCACGAGCAGTTCACCGCCGAGTTTATTATCAGCTCGCCAAGTGACGACACGTTCGAGTATCTGACCGGCGCTTTCTTTCAGACCGAGGAGTTATCAAATGAGCGCTTCACGCATATCGATCTGTCCGGAGTGCCACCGTTGCAGGCTGGTATATTTGGCCTATTGAACCAACCCAACCCAGCTCTGGGAGGCGCAAGTTTTGCTGCAGTAGTGTTGGGCGGGAATCTGAACCCAAGAGCCCAGAGCGGCATTTTGGATGCGACCGCCATTAATTCCTTTAAACAAGATGCCGATAGCTTGTCGGTCTTTGCCGAAGGGACTTACCATGTCAGCGATAGCTTTCGCATTACTGCTGGTTTGCGTTATTCGGAAGATGAAAAAGACATGTCCAAGAGCGCCAAGCTTGCCTACATCAACGACTGGCTGCTTGCTAATGGATACGCAGACAGGGTAAAAAACACGCCAACGATGCCACTGCCCGCTTTGAATGCGGTTTACAGCTCTGCTCTAAACCTAGCAAAGGCGCACAGCTACACCCGACAACGCAAAGAGGACCATGTAACGGGCCATGTTAATTTTCAGTGGGATATGAACGACGAGGCAATGGTCTATTTGGAAATCGGCAACGGCTATAAGGCGGGCGGATTTGACGAGGATAACGGCATGGGTCGTGAAGTCGAAACCGTTGGTGGCATTACCGATGATCTCGCCGACTTCGAAGACGAGTCAGTTGAAACGGTGGAACTTGGCGCCAAAATTGATCTTGCAGATGGCCGTGGACGACTAAACGTCGCTGCCTATGTCAGCACCTACGAAGATGTTCAGGTGTCTACGTTTGACGGCAACGCCGGCTTTGTGGTGGGTAACGCTGCCGAGTCTGAAGTCCAAGGTATTGAAGCCGATTTACTCTTCCGCTTAACCGAAGAGCTCACTCTCAATGGTGCCTTTGCTTATCTGGATGCGACCTATAAATCGTTCCCAGGCGCAGGCTGCAACCTAGCGCAAAGTTTAGTCACACGCCGTGGGTGTACTCAAGACCTGAGCGGTAAGCCGTTACAGTTTGCGCCTGAATACACGGCTAATGTTGGTATCAGCTATCAAACCGAGGTGTCTGCAGGTATGGTCTTGAGTGCCAGCTTGGACTACAACTGGAGCGACGATGTTGTTATTAGCGCCGATTTGGATGAGAACTTGATCCAAAATAGCTTTGGTAAGCTCAACGCACGCATCGCTCTTGCTCGCGATGACCAGTGGCAAATTTCCCTAGTGGGCAAAAACCTTACTAGCGAAGATACCTTCATGTGGGGTAACGACATTCCACTGGGACCTCAGGGATTCAATGGCTCGTATTTCAAGCTGATTGATCCACCGCGCACCGTTGAAATCAACGCACGCTATAGCTTTTAGGCTCGGTCTGCGGTAAACATAAAGCATAAATCGCGGCGGTAGCGATTTATGCTTTATAACAAGATCCAATCCAACATTGCAACGCCTCGTTCGGCAGCTTAAATGAGGCGCATCCTGTGATGTTGCACTCCCTAGAAGTCAGCCGAGGTCGTAGTCGCTTTGCTTGTCGTTGTCTGATACTTGAAGAGCCTAATGACCAAAGGCGAAGACTTGCGATTTCTCGCTATATAGTCGCTCTCGCGCTTCGGCTGTAGGTCTTTTGGATACAACATGGACTTTAGTGCCTCCTCGCGTCCGACTAAAATAACGACATCGTGGTTATTGTTTTTCCTTTAGGATTGTTGTCTGACGTGAGGCTACTCCAGCGTTTTTTAATTTGTGCACGGCCAATAGTTTCTAATTTTTGGATATTAGTTTCGGAGGTTTTCTTTGGATTAGGGAAACTCTCAACCGCTTGCTCCATCATATCTTCACGCAAAAAATGAATGAGCGGATATTGCGAGCGATTAGTATAGTGACTGACGGCGTCTTTTAGTTCACCTCCAAACTGATAATCAGGATGGACACTAGCTAACTAAATAGTGCCTACAAGATCCATTTCCTCAATAAGCGCCTCGGCATTTTCAATAAAGCTAAGATATTCTTCAAAGTCTGTAAGGGCTATAAGTAATACTAATAATGTGGTGGCAATTTTAGATTCTGACGATCTTTGAATCAAATCCAGCTCGGCGATAAACGTCTCAGCTACCTGCTGCAATTGATCAGAATCACAGATCGTCAATCGCATCATATCTGAGGTTACTACTGGTCGAGCAAATGGGCATAAATTAAGGCCATCCACGAACTGATCTAGCCAGGCGCGAACCTGCTGCTCTACTTGTTCTGTAGTGGAACTGACCATGGATGACATAGCAAATTCGTTCAGGTAATTAGGGGCGATAGAATACCGAGCCAGGTCCCTGTCAACAGGTTAAAGGTAAGCAGCCTCTAACTGAGGTTGTGTCTGCATTTTAGTGTTATCTAACACTAAAACCATGCGTGCGATTGCTGTCATTTTTATCTCGCCTCGCCAATTTATTGGGATAGACTAAGTGCAAATTTCTGTATATCAGAGTGATTTATCTATCTTCCATTAACAATAGCTGGCTAAGAAGTGGCGCTACAAAACGTGCCTATCAGTCGGTCGCGAACCATTTATCGCCAAGATTAACCTGTCAGTGATCTGTAACGATCTGCGCGCGCGAAACTACCGACGCTCGTGAGACCCAAGGCCTCAATGGCGCGCGGCAAAGTTTACAATGCTTAGCGTGAAAAGAATGTGTTTGGCAATCGGTCTAGTCCCATCGCATAGCGCATCACACGACGACTTATGAGAGGTGATCGCGCCGCAGCCAAGACGCCGTTGCGCGCCCACATCAATGGGGTAATATCGTTACTAAAGCCATAATAAAACCCGTCCATGGCGTGCATCATCAACCCGTTGACCAACGACCTCTGGCTTTGATATGGCCGCAAAGCCACACGCGACCACCAGTCTCTGTCGCTACTTACCCTCGACTTGATCACCTCAGCAAGATTGGTGCTATCCTGAAAGCCTAAATTAACCCCTTGGCCCGCAAGCGGATTAATGCTGTGCGCCGCATCGCCAATCAGGGCTAGATTCTGCTGAATATAGCTATTAGCGTGTTGTTTATACAACGGAAAACTGCCAGAAGCCTTGACCTCAACCGCACCCAGTTCCGTCGGGAACGCCGCCATAATACGTTCGGCCAGCTCGTTGTGTTCGAGCGCCTGTAACGCTTTTACCTGATCTTCGCGGTGATACCAGACCAGTGATGCATGCCGTCCCGGGAGTGGCAAAAATGCCTGCGGCCCGCTACTGGTAAAACGCTGCCAGGTGATGTCCTGCTGTTCAAGTTCGGTGGCAACCGAGGCTACCAGACAGGACTGACGATATTGACTGCCGCGCACACCAATCCCAAATGCTTCGCGAACCGCTGAGTTAGCACCGTCGGCGCCAATCAACAGACGGCCACTAAAATACCGATTATCCTCCGACAACACCTCGACTGTATCGGCCACGCGTTGGAACTTGGAACACACTACTGGGCAGTGTATATCGACTTGCGGCAAGGCCTCAACCGTCTCCCACAAAGCTAACTGAAGCAACCTGTTTTCGACGACAAAACCGAGTTCCTCACAACCTAAGTGAGCCGCATCAAAGGTTACATCGCCGAAGTCTCGCATCTCCCATACCCGCAAGCGGCGATAAGGACAGCTCCGCATAGCCTCGACGCGCGGCCAGACGCCCAGCGTTTCGAGTAGTGCAATGGTCTGCGGGCTGATCGCAGAAACACGCAGGTCAAAGTTATCTAAAACACAAAATGCAGTCGGTCGACGACTCTCTAAAACCGCTATTTTGAGATCCAAGGCGGCTAACTGCGCGGCCATTGCCAGGCCAGTCATACCGCCACCACAAATAATAACATCGTAATTTAGACGAGCCATTGGCCGACTCCAATCCGCCTGTACGACGTTCTCTGCCTAGACAATTTGATAATCCAACGCGCGTATTTGGCGAGCTAATTCGGCGATATGTGCCGGGCCTATTTCACAGCAACCACCGACAATACTAGCGCCCTGCTGTAACCATGTCATGGCGAACTCGGCATATGCTTGCGGATCCAGATCGCGGCGCTGATCGAGATTGTCAACTGTCGCCGATTGCTTGATAAAAGCATCGGTAATTTTTTTAAAGCCATTGGCATACGCGCCAAAAGGTATCCCGAACGAACGAATAATATCTAACCCGACAGTAACCGCTTCCGGCCGTGAGCAGTTGATCAATAGAGCGGCCGGCGCATGCCGCTGAAGTACTGGCATAAGCGCCGTTAGTGGCTCGCCCGACCGCAGCTTGGTGCCGTCAAAGTCATCTACTGACACCGCCAACCAGACCGGTAATGCAGCTTTATTTGCCGCGCGCATCGCCCCTTCGGCCTGCTCCGCCGAACACATAGTTTCGATCAGCAATAAATCGACCCCAGGCGCCAGTGCCGCGACAATATCGGCATATAATTCGGCCGCTCTAGCCGCCGGTGGACAGGCATCTGGGCGATAGGAGGCCACCAGCGGACCAATTGCTCCCGCCACGCGCCCTTCGCCGTGGGCATCGCGCGCCGCACCGGCGACCGCCACTGCCGTCGCCCACAGTGACTCGAGTTGATCGATCAGGCCCTCAGCCTGCAATCGATCGCGCAGCACCGGATAGGTATTAGTAGTGGCCATACTGGCCCCGGCGCGAAAATATTCTGTGTGCACCTGCCGCACCAGCTCAGGCTGCTCAAGCAACACCTCAGTGGACCATATAGCTCGCGGTTTTTTGCCCGCGCGAACGACCAACTCCTGACCGATCGATCCATCCAAAAGGGTTACTTGTCGCACGTCGCCAACCTTATTTTTACTACTAACTGCGTTATGCCGACCAAATCAGTCGACGATCAATGATTATACGCAACGGCGAAGAAAAGGGCGCGGCCTATAATTAGCCGACTGATCAGATACCAGCTATCTATCAAAACAATAGCCTTTTTAGGTCCATCTACTAAGCAATTAAAATTAGTGCCGTTGAATTTATCTACAGACGATATATCAATTCGCAGGGTAAATTAAAGTTGGTGGATGTAGCCAGGTTTAGAAAAGACTGG
>JAPKCN010000073.1 GCA_028822945.1 Porticoccaceae bacterium
ATATTCAACAAAATGACCGCATTCTTTAAGCCAATAATGATTACTTAGTGGTTTAAGAATTTCTCCGACTTCACGAAAGTATTCAATATCCCGCCGTTTGACGTAGTGGTCATAATTTACACAGAACTTGGCGCAAATAGCTGCCATTTTTTTATGTTCCAATGAATATCTCTCGCTACATATCTTGATGTACCGTTAAGTCTACTCGTGAACGAATTACGATTCAAAGGGAGGGGTTAACAAATCAATGTACTGGTTTAGGCGTAGATTTGAGGCGAAGGTGTACCAAAAAGTGTACCAAATTTAAATATAATCTATCTAAAATAAAAAAGCCCCTGCATAAACAGAGGCTTATCTATATATTTTGGCGGTGGGATAGGGATTCGAACCCTAGATAGGCTATTAACCTATGCCGGTTTTCAAGACCGGTGCATTCAACCGCTCTGCCATCCCACCGTGGTTGTGGCGCCGATTATACAGCGCCGTAACTTTAGGACAAGCCGCAATTATGCGTTTTTATCAGAACTATCGTTGGCTTTCGGATCGACCGGCGTAGTTTGTGTCGACGCAGCCGCGCGACGCTTGCGCGGATCGTTTGACGCCCGTGCAATCGGTGTCTGCTCTGGCGCTGTTACTGGTGATACCGAAATTGACGCTGGTTTTGGCGCGGCACTAGCAGTTGGACGCTCTGTGCTTATGTCTACCTGAGTTACCGGCTTTGGCCGCTTACGCGGGTCATTACTGGCTCTCGGTTCCACGTTGGCACTGGCAGTTGCATTATCGCCGGCTTTAGCACCATCGTTCACAGTGCTGCTCGACACATTTGCGCTTGGCGCATCTGGCGTGGTATTGGGCGTTGCCTGCGCTTTGGCTTCGGTTTCAGTGGTATTGTTGCCACTCGCCGCAGCTGCATCTGGCCGGGGTTTTCTGGGTCTGCGCTTTTGTGCTTTTGCAGCTGGTTTATCGATCTCGGCGTTGGGTGTAACGTCGTCTCCTGCGGTCGACGGTGTGGACCCAGCACTGCTCTTAGCGTCCGTCTTCGGTACGCTCCTACGGCTCCGTCGCGCTGCTGGCTTTTTATCATCCGTTGCTCGGTCGTTTGCAGCGGCACTCGCTCCAGGCTGATCATTAGCTGCTATAACTTTATCATCCGCGTTAGGCGCTTGGCTTTCGATCTCGCTAGGCCCCTTGTCGACAACACTCAAATCTGGCGTAGGTGTCGTATGCGACTCTAATACAGCTCCCTGATCATCGAGCTTGGGCACGGGCTTGCGTTGTCTGCGACGACGTGGAGGTCTTCGTTTGTCGTCGGGCCGCCGGCTGAGCTGCTCCACAGCGTTGCCCTCGACACTGCTAGTTTCGACACTGCTGGTAGCGGTTTCAATAGTTTCAGCAATATTGCCGGCGTCCGAAGTACCTTTGACTACATTCAATTTATCAACGGCTCCCCGTTGACGGTTGTTTGATGACCTCTTTGGGCTATCACTGCGGTTTTCCCGATTATCTTTGTTTTCCTTATTATCCTTGTTGTCAATTATTTCTTTGTTGTCAGTAGAGTCACTTCTACGGTTGCGTTGTCGCCCACGATTCTGGCCGTCGCGTCCACGATTTTGCGAGTTGCGACCACCACGGCTGCGGCGCGGCTTTGGTGCCTCTTCGACTACCTCCGGCTCTTTTTGCTTAAATAGACGGCTAAACAATCGGCCCAGTAGGCCAGGTTTTTTCTCGACCTCTGGTGCTGGCTTAGTTTGAGATTCAATTGGTCCTGGCGCACGCGTTGGAGGCACGATTGTCTTCACCGCGGGCTCCGGCATCGCCTGAATACCAGTACTTTCCTCGTGGGCTAACTCTGGCTTATCAGTAATGAGTTTTTCAGCGAGTTTGTAGCTAAAGTCCGACGTGTCCTCATCCTGATGGCGCAAACGTACCACTTCGAAGTGTGGTGTTTCCATTTCTACATTTGGCAATACAACTAACTGGATACCGTTGCGAGACTCTATATCAGATATCTCACGACGCTTTTCATTGAGCAAAAAGGTTGCCACAGAAATTGGCACAATGGCGCGAATCTCTCGGCTATATTCTTTTTGGGCCTCCTCTTCCACTAGGCGCAATATCGACAAAGCCAGTGACCGAGTCCCGCGAATTGTTCCTTGCCCCTTACAGCGTGGGCAGACTTTCGACATAGTTTCCTCTAGCGACGGACGTAAGCGCTGGCGGGACATCTCTAGCAGTCCAAAACGCGAGATACGACCGACTTGAACCCGAGCACGATCGACCTCGAGGGCATCGCGCATTTTGTTCTCGACCTCTTTCTGATGGCGGCTATTTAACATATCGATGAAGTCGATTACGATCAAGCCGCCTACATCGCGCAAGCGTAATTGTCTGGCAATTTCTTCTGCTGCTTCCTTGTTGGTATTAAAGGCAGTTTCCTCAATATCGCCGCCCTTGGTGGCGCGCGCCGAGTTTATATCGACCGAAACCATGGCTTCGGTAATATCAATCACAATAGATCCACCGGAAGGCAGACTTACTTCGCGACAAAACGCTGTGTCGATTTGGTTTTCTATTTGATAACGGTTAAACAGGGGTATTTCATCTTGATAAAACTTAACTTTACTAGTGAAGTCGGGCATTACTGTAGCTATGAACTGCGCTGCCAGGGCGTGTGCCTCGGCGCTGTCGATGACTAGCTCTCCAACATCGTGCCGTAAATAATCGCGAATAGCTCTAACAATTACGTTACTTTCTTGAAACAAAAAATGCGGTGCACTTTTTTGTCCCGCCTCAGCGCTAATGGTGTTCCAAAGTTGCAAAAGATAGTCCAGATCCCATTGCAATTCTTGAGTAGCTCTGCCGATGCCTGCTGTGCGAACGATGGCACCCATACTCTCGGGTATATCCAATCCGCGCATAGCCTCGCGCAACTCGGAGCGCTCGTCGCCCTCAATGCGGCGAGAGATGCCACCAGCTCTAGGGTTGTTAGGCATCAATACAAGGTAGCGTCCAGCCAGACTTATGAACGTGGTCAAAGCCGCGCCCTTAGATCCGCGCTCTTCCTTTTCGACCTGCACCATTACCTCTTGGCCTTCTCTTATTGCATCTTGAATCCGAACACGGCCGCCCTCGGCAGACTTATTCTTTTTAAAGTATTCTTTAGATATTTCTTTAAGCGGCAAAAAGCCGTGGCGTTCGGCTCCAAAATCTACAAAAGCAGCTTCTAGGCTGGGTTCAACCCGAGTAATTTTACCTTTGTATATATTTGATTTTTTTTGCTCTCGGGTACGATTTTCAATGTCTAAATCGTAGAGTCTTTGGCCGTCTACCATAGCCACGCGCACCTCTTCAGTGTGCGAGGCGTTTATTAACATTCTTTTCATAATTTACTTTTGCTCCGTATGACGACCGGTAATAAGAGCATAGGTTAGGGGGACACGTACCAGCTGTATAAAAACCCCGATCGGCCCCATGAAAGAAGCCGGAGGCGGTGATTTCTATGTCAACTAAGGGCATGACCAACAATGTGGGCTCACCCTACGTCTTCATACTGCTTGTCTTGGTATCTAGGCCGCACTCACCACCGTACATCGACGATTTATTGCTGAGATTGTTACGTCAGCATCAATAACAAGCTTACGGTCTTTAGTTACCAAAAAATGTCTTTACCTAAACTATATCTGCTGATTCCAGCCAGCTAGTTTGGAGGGCCAGCTATTGTGTATGCCAGCTCTCTCGTGTTTTTGCCCGTAATTTAAATTGGGCTTCGGCTCTACTGCACGCATGCATTATCTGCGCGTTTTCAGGAACTCGATCGTAATAATAACAAAAACTAACCTTTGCGGCAATTTTAAGTCGGCTTTTATTGAGCGCGAGTATACAGCGGCGCTATAATGCATACTCATTGCGGTGGGCGAATATGCGTGTCAGACATTGATTTTAGTCGAGTATCTTTTTACACGGTAAGTGAAGAGCAAGCCGGTCAGCGGCTTGACAACTTTCTAATAAAATACTTAAAGGGTGTCCCTAAATCCCGAATTTACCGTTTGGTGCGAAAGGGCGAAGTCCGTATAAATAAAGGTCGGGCGCGCGCTGATAGCCGCATAGTTGACGGCGACATTTTGCGCATAGCGCCAATTCGAGTCGCCGAAGCTCGGGACAATGGCGAGCCCGGAGCGGGCCTTAGACGCTATCTAAACGAGCACATCCTATTCGAAGACGAAGGTCTGCTTATTATCAACAAACCCTCGGGGCTAGCAGTGCATGGTGGCAGTGGCATTGCGCACGGCGTGATCGAGGCATTGCGCGCAGAACGGCCCGGCGAGCCATTTCTAGAATTGGTACATCGACTCGACAGGGACACTTCTGGCTGTCTAATGCTGGCAAAAAAACGTGCGGTGCTGCTAGCTCTGCAGCAATCACTTATCCGCAACCGAATTAATAAATCTTATCAGGCTCTAGTTAAAAATGTCTGGCCACGAGGCAAACAGACGATTAATGCACCCCTGTTAAAAAATCAATTGTCGTCGGGCGAGCGAGTGGTGCGCGTCGATGGCCGAGGTAAGCAATCGATAACCCACTTTGAAATTGCTCAGCGCTTCAAAAACAGCACACTGTTAAATATCAAACTTGAGACCGGGCGCACTCACCAGATACGTGTGCACTGCCAATTTGCTGGGCATCCGTTAGCCGGCGATGTTAAATACGGCGATCAAAGCTATAACGACGAACTACGCCTGAAGGGCTTAAATCGCCTATTTTTACATGCCTGTAGCCTGCGGTTTGAGCATCCGCTATCAGGCGAATGGGTCGAAGTCGAAGCGCCACTGCCAAACGTACTCAAACAGGTTCTTAGCGCGATATGAGGCCTTCTAATCCGAGTGCCGGGTTGTTGATATTTGATTGGGATGGCACATTGGTCGATTCAGTGGCGTTTATTGCCGAATCCATGCGCACCGCGGCAAGCGCAGAGGGTCTGCCGGTCCCGTCTGTCGACGCCGCACGTAACATTGTTGGTCTAGGATTGAACGAAGCAATAAAAACCTTGTATCCACAGATATGTAAGGCCCAAAGTGTTGCATTACGCGCATCTTTTTCTGACATTTTTCGATGCCAGAAAAACTATCCTTGCGAGTTATTTGACGGCGTTAGGCGATATCTTCGTTGCTGGCATGAGGCGGGATTTACCCTAGCCGTGGCTACTGGTAAAAGCCGTGCAGGTTTGCAAAGAGAAATGCAACAACAACAACTCGGTGAACATTTTGATGCCAGCCGTTGTTCGGATGAAACGCGCTCAAAGCCTCATCCTATGATGTTGCAGCAGTTACTCGACGAATTGTCGTTCGTGCCAAAGCGGGCACTTATGATTGGCGACACTCAGTACGATCTCGATATGGCCACTAACGCAGGCATTACAAGTATCGCTGTAGACTATGGTGCGCACACAAGGTCTCGTTTACTCGAAGCTCATCCCATAGCCTGCGTTAGTCGATTTAAAGATTTAAATAACCATATAAAAGAATACTTTGAGATTAATACTTAAATTATATTATAGTTAATTTCTGCGAGCAAACGGCTGGTGAGTATTAACGGTAGTCCCATCAATGAAGAGGGGTCATCACTATATATAGCGTTGCACAGGCTTATACCTAGACTTTCCGATTTGAAGCTGCCGGCGCAGTCATATGGCTGTTCGTATTGCAAATAGTCGTCGATTTGATTGTCGTTTAGGTGTTTAAAAATCACGCGAGTTGTGTTGTATCCACTGTGAAGCTGCAGTGCTTGATTAACACCATACATAGCGACCGCACAGCCACTGTGAAAATACACTGTCTGACCAGACTGTAAGCGTAATTGCTCATGAGCGTCGGCGACATTTCTGGGCTTGCCTAATATTTGCCCGGCGACTTCGACTACCTGATCTGCTCCGATAACGGCGATACCGATGTGTTCAGCGGCAATCCGCCGAGCCTTTTCTCGAGATAGCCGCTCGCAGAGCACGCTTGGTAACTCGCCGTTTAGCGGAGTCTCATCAATCGCCGCAGGTATTTGTGTAAATTGCACGTTGAGTTGCTGCAATTGGGCGCCACGATAAGTGGATGCCGATGCCAGTATTATTTTGCGCATTCAAATCCCCCAAATCGAGGTTGCTAAGGCTAACCTTAGAGTGCTGGCTGTAATCTTTGCACTAGCTATGCCACAACGGATGCTTGCGGTAGGCAATTATTTTTGACACGCCGCATGCATGACCCTATCATGCCGACCTGTCAGTGATCTAGCGATAATTATGGGCTTGCCAAATCACATCGATCCCCGCAAACTCGCCATGCAAATTATTCGGTTAGAGGGCGCCGTCGATCGGTCATGTTTACCAAGGCTGGCCGCCGCAGTAGTTTGCATTACCGGCCCAGTCAACGCGAAAGTGAGTTTTGAAAATCAGCAATCGCGCGCGAAACTAGTGGATGGCACGGTTGGCGCGAATGTGGAGATGCAGTGTCAACGGTGTTTAGACTCTGTGGCGATAGACTTGCAATCTTCATTTTCACTCCAAGTGGTTTCGTGCGACGAACACGTCGATCGGGTTGCTGAATCTCGTGAGCCTTGGATTGTCGAAGAGCGCATGGCTAGCCTGCACCATATGCTAGAGGATGAGTTGCTACTGGTTTTGCCGGCGGTCAGTTACCATCCTAGTGGTAAATGTACCGGCGATGCCTTTATGCAGCAGCAGGGTGGCGACGGGGTGATAGATAGCCCGTTTGATATTCTTAAAAGTATCAAAAAACGAGTATAATCAACATTCGAGATGGGAGTACAGTATGGCAGTTCAAAAAAGTCGTAAAACACGATCCAAGCGAGGCATGCGTCGGTCACACGATAGCCTAGCAGCGCCCACTATATCGATCGATGAGGTCACTGGTGAAAAGCATCTGAGGCATAATATAACAGCCGATGGTTTTTATCGCGGCAAAAAAGTAGTAGAGGTCTCTGCTGATTAGAGCAGTGTAACGCTTGACCCGCACGGTTAAATTAGCGGTCGACGCCATGGGCGGCGACATTGGCGCTGCTGTGACCACGGCTGCTGTGGCGGCTTTTGTGCGCGATAACCCCCATGTTTGCGTAGACTTGTTTGCGACAGAAGGCGTCCTCGATGGTTACGTAGATAAGGGGTTATTGGGCGATCTGGACGGCAAAATTACTGCGATTGCCTGCGGTCCTCAGGTAGAAAACAACGAGAAACCTTCTAGCGCTGTTCGCGGTAAGCGCAGTTCCTCTATGGCTCGCGCTATAGAAGCGGTTTCATCAGGCCAAGCCGATGCGTGCGTTAGCGCTGGCAATACCGGGGCACTCATGGCGTTGGGAATGGTGCTCCTAAAAAATCTGACTGGCATATCTCGGCCTGCCATCTGCGGTGTTATACCGACCCTCAAGAATTCAGCGCTGGTTCTCGATCTGGGAGCTAATATCGATTGTTCGAGCATTCAACTTCACCAATTCGCACACCTTGGCTCGCTGACGTCGCAGCGCATATTTAATCTTAAAAGTCCGCGCGTTCGCTTGCTCAATGTTGGCCTAGAAACTAACAAAGGACCTCAGTTTATCCAAGAAGCAGGCGAATTATTATCCGCCGATGACAGGCTAAATTATTGTGGTTATCTTGAGGCAGATCAGTTGTTCTCCGGCGATACAGACGTAATCGTTTGCGACGGTATGTCGGGCAATATTGCGCTTAAGGCGAGCGAGGGAACTGCCGCTATGATTAACGCTATATATCTCGCAGAACTCCAGCGTAATTGGGTGACGCGGTTGAGTGCGGCGCTATTTATCCGCTCTACCGCCAGTCTGAACCAACGCCTAAATCCCTCTCGATACAATGGTGCATATTTGTTGGGTCTGCGCGGAGTGGTTGTTAAGAGCCATGGCGCGGCTGACACCCGCGCTTTTTATCAAGCCTTGAACATCGCCGCGCGAGCTGAGTCGAATAATCTTCCCAAGGATCTCGAATCCATCATGCCGCTTTGATGTTCAATACTAGCAAGTAAAAAGGAGATATAAAATGGGTAAGTTGGGTTTTGTTTTCCCCGGTCAAGGGTCGCAGAAAATTGGTATGTTGAGTGATTATGTGGACGAACCTGTGGTGCTGGACTGCTTTGCTGAGGCGTCCGACTGTCTTGGCTATGATGTTTGGGATATGATCCAGCAGGGGAATCAAGAGACCATTACTCAAACTCAGCGAACTCAGCCTATATTACTTTGTTGCAGTGTCGCCATATGGCGTCTTTGGTGTCATCGCGGGGGAGCTGAACCGCAGTTCTTAGCAGGCCACAGCCTTGGTGAGTGGTCGGCATTAGTCTGCGCTGAGGTAGTGGCATTTAAAGATGCTATTAAAATTGTCGAAGCACGTGGCAAACTGATGCAGAGTGCTGTACCCGCCGGCGAAGGTGCCATGGCGGCGATTTTAGGTCTCGCAGACGATCAGATT
>JAPKCN010000267.1 GCA_028822945.1 Porticoccaceae bacterium
ACACCAGTTGCTGAAACAGGTGTTCAGCACTTACAGCGAGTGACTGCTCTATGGCAAGGGGTTGGCGCATCGGTGACATGCATGCCGGTTGCACGGCACGATGAAATTTTGGCGGCGACTAGTCACTTGCCTCATCTTCTGGCTTATGCTCTTGTCGATAGTCTCGCCCGCGGGGGCGAGCACCGAGAAATTTTTCGCTTTGCCGCGGGAGGGTTTCGTGATTTTACTCGCATAGCGGCAAGCGACCCCGTTATGTGGCGAGATATTACAGTTGCCAATCGCGATGCTATTTTGAGTATATTAGATCCTGTTTTAGATGATTTTGCAGCGTTGCGCGACGCGATTGATCGAGCTGATCAAGAGGCTCTTGTAACGATATTTACGCGGGCGCGCGACGCGCGTCACTACTTTGAAAAGTTGCTGGAAAATAAGTTTATGGACGCATCTCAGACGCGTAGTGAAACGCGTTATAGAGTCTCACCAGGCGGTCATAGTTGTGCATCGCTGCGCGTGCCGGGGGATAAATCGATATCGCATCGCTCGATAATGCTCGGTGCAATTGCCGAGGGAATGACCGAAGTTACTGGGTTTTTAGAGGGCGAAGATAGTTTGGCAACCTTACGGGCGTTTCGCGATTTGGGGGTCTTAATCGAGGGTCCAGATCAAGGCCGTCTTGTGATTCATGGTGTTGGCTTGAACGGACTCAGAGCTCCGACTCAGCCGCTATATTTGGGTAATTCGGGAACCTCCATGCGACTTTTAAGTGGTTTGCTAGCCGGTCAGACGTTTGACGTTGAATTAATTGGCGATGCGTCACTGTCAGGCCGTCCCATGGATCGAGTTGCGGAGCCACTTAGGCATATGGGAGCAGTGATTGAAACAGCAGAGGGTGGCAGGCCACCGCTAAAAATCCGCGGCGGGCAAACACTAAGTGCGATTGATTATCAAATGCCCATGGCCAGTGCGCAGGTCAAGTCATGTCTGCTTTTGGCTGGACTCTATGCCGATGGCATAACGACTGTTCGCGAACCTGCTCCGACGCGGGACCACACCGAGCGGATGTTGCGTGGTTTTGGTTATGCGGTCGAGAGCGCCGATGGATATGCGGTTCTTCGTGGGTGTGGACGGCTTAAAGCTCGGCGTATCGATGTTCCCGCAGATATTTCATCGGCGGCTTTCTTTATGGTCGCAGCGGCGATTACACCTGGATCAAACATCCTGTTGGAGCACATCGGCGTCAACCCCACCCGCACGGGGATTATTACCATTTTACGTTTGATGGGTGCGGAGGTTGAACTCTTGGAATGTCGCGAAATCGGTGGCGAGCCGGTCGCCGATATACGCGTAAGATACGGTACTTTGGTCGGTATCGACATACCAGAGGCACAAGTGGCATTGGCCATCGATGAATTTCCGGTAGTTTTTGTCGCCGCAGCATGCGCATCTGGCCGCACCCGATTGAGTGGTGCCGCTGAGTTGAGGGTTAAAGAGAGCGACCGAATTCAGGTTATGGCGGATGGCCTAAAGATACTCGGTATTGCGGCGCAGCCGACTATTGACGGCATGCATATTGACGGCGGAGTAATCGGTGCTGGTGAGGTCAATAGTCATGGCGATCATCGTATCGCTATGGCATTCAGTATTGCTGCTCTGCGCTCTAGCGGCGAAATCCTGATTAGCAATTGCAATAATGTTGCCACATCTTTTCCTGAGTTTGTTGATTTGGCGCGCTGCATTGGATTGGATATTCGTGTTGAGGCGATGGGTTAGCTATGGCCGTGCGTATCGTAACGGTGGATGGCCCAAGCGGCGCGGGTAAGGGTACTGTAAGTATGGCATTAGCCGAAAAACTCGGCTTTAAGTATCTCGATAGTGGAGCTCTGTACCGTTTACTAGCACTGGCCGCCGAGCGCCATACTGTGGCGATCAGTAATCACAAAGCGCTGGTAATACTTGCGTCACATCTCGATATTTGTTTTGAGTATACAGAGGGCAGGGGTACCAAAATCCTGCTGGAGGGTGAGGACGTTGGTGGACAGTTGCGCTCGGAGTCGATCGCAAAACTGGCATCGCAATTAGCTATCTATACTGATGTGCGAATCGCGTTGATCGAGCGCCAACGTCTGTTTGCAGTTGCGCCGGGGCTCGTTGCAGATGGCCGCGATATGGGAACAGTGGTGTTTCCGAAGGCAAACTTAAAAATCTATCTTACGGCGAGTGCCGAAGAGCGCGC
>JAPKCN010000268.1 GCA_028822945.1 Porticoccaceae bacterium
GGGCTTCGATAGACTGACGATACATCTCGCGATAAGTCGCCGAATCAATCCATGCAGAATTTTGCCAGTGCTCGGGGATCGGATAAATGGCTGTGTCTGACATAGCTTGCAAGTCCTTAAGAGATTCGGTGTGGTATTAAGGATTAGTATAATTCAAAAATAACCGCCATTTCTAGCCGAGTCGTTAGTCAAGCAAGAACCGAAATCTAATTTAATTACATATATTTTAATTATTTCGAGAAAAATTGATAAACATCACCTATATGATGCCATCTACGAGCAAATTACCTATAAAAAGCGTAGTTTAATTACAATTATGGGTTTTTAACGATCAAAATTGCTATTAATGGTTTTGGCCGCATCGGTCGTAATATCGTCCGAGCACTTTATGAGCGCAGCGAATTACGCAATAAAATCCAAATCGTTGCGATCAACGACCTCGGCAATATCGAGGTCAACGCGCACCTGCTCAAGTACGATAGCGTGCACGGCCGATTTGCCGGTGATGTCGCCTGCCGTGGCGACCAACTTTACATCGACCACCAAGGGATACAGTGGCTGTCGGAACGCGACCCAACTCGACTGCCGTGGGGGCAAATGGACATAGATCTTGTCTGCGAGTGCACTGGCGTATTCACGGATCGTCATAGCGCAGGTAAACACCTCGAGGCGGGCGCCCAGCGGGTGTTGATATCCGCCCCCGGCAGCGATGTTGATGCGACCATCGTCTACGGGCTTAATCACAGTACTTTATCGAGCCAACATCGGATTGTTTCAAACGCCTCATGCACGACAAACTGTCTGGCACCCATGGTCGAACCCGTGCACCGCGAACTCAGTTTACTATCAGGCTTTATGACGACGGTACACGCGTATACCAACGACCAGCAACTTACCGATTCCTATCATGCTGATATGTATCGGGCGCACACTGCAACCCAATACATGATCCCAACAAAAACTGGGGCCGCCAAGGCAATCTCAGAAGTCCTTCCCGAACTGGCCGGCAGACTGAACGGCTCGGCAGCACGGGTGCCGCCGATCAATGTCTCGCTGGTCGACCTGCCGTTTAACGCTGGTCGCGATACGAGCTGTGAAGAGGTCAATCAACTGATGAAGAGCGCCGCCGACGGCGACGCCCACCAAGTGCTCGATTATTGCGACCAGCCGTTAATATCCATCGATTTTAACCATTCGCCTTATTCGTGTGATTTTGATGCTTGGTAAACACTGGTTAATGGCTCCTTGGTGAGGCTCATCGCCTGGCACGATAATGAGCGGGGATTCTCCAACCGTATGCTCGACAATGCGCTGCTACTGGCTAGTCCAACAGGGGCATCATAGCAATGAAACGACGCACAAAAATTGTCCTAACACTGGGCCCTGCGAGCCACAAAAAAGAGGCGATGGAAGGACTGATCACCGCTGGAGTGGACGTTTTTCGCCTAAATTTTTCGCATGGTGATGCCGATCAGCACCGCCAGCGAGCGTGCCAAATCAGAGAACTTGCGACGCGTTTAAAAACGCCGATCGGTATCCTCTGTGATATGCAGGGACCGAAAGTGCGCGTCGGGTGCTTCGCCGATGAACAGGGCATCGTACTTGCAGACAACGACGAGTTGCGTCTCGACAGCGCAACCGACTCGGCCGCTGGCGACGAGCACAACGTATTTATTGAGCGCGATTATTTAGATGGCTTCGCGGTCCGCGACCGAGTGCTGCTGGACGATGGCCGCATTGTTCTTTAGATTGCGGCGAAAACAACCTCTGCGCTGACGTGTCGCACCGTAACGGGTGGCGTTTTATCCGGCCACAAGGGCATCAATAAATTTAGCGGTGGACTGTCGGCTAAGGCTCTGACTGACAAGGATCGCCGCGACATCAAAACCGCCGCCGATTTAGATTGTGATTATTTAGCGGTATCTTTTGTGCATTGCGCGAGTGATATCGAAGAGAGTCGCGAACTGCTCGCAGCAGCCGGCAGCAGCGCCCACATTATCGCCAAAATCGAACCCGTAGAGGCCATCGGCGAAGTAGCCTCGGATGGTATTATCACCGCCGCCGACGGAATCATGGTGGCAGGCGGCGATCTCGGTGTGGAGATTGGCGACGCCAACTTGGTGGCGGTACAAAAGCACCTGATCGAGACCTCCAACAGCGCCAACAAAGTCGTTATTACCGCAACCCAGATGATGGAATCGATGATCAAATTACCTATTT
>JAPKCN010000074.1 GCA_028822945.1 Porticoccaceae bacterium
TACCATCAACCGCACAACCCGTATGACTGAAGCCTTAGATGAGGGTATGCTGGTGTTAAACAGTGATCTTTCACTCGACTGGTGGAACAATGCCGCTGAGGGGTTGGTTGGGCTGCGTTCGACGGATCGTGGAAGTGCGATTTTTAACCTGATTCGCGACCCTAAATTTGTCGAATATATCACCAATGCGCGATTTGTAGAGCCGATACAACTGCCCTCCAGCTTGCGGACAGATCGTTTGTTGGAGTTTTCGGGCTCGCATTTTGGGCAAGGTGAAATAGTCTTGATCGTCAAAGACATCACACGATTGGATAGTTTAGAACAATTGCGTAAAGAGTTTGTTGCCAACGTGTCGCACGAATTACGCACGCCATTAACTGTTATCAAAGGCTACATCGAAACTTTGAGAGAAGTGTCTAACTCCTCGCTAATCACTGATCGGGCGTTTGACAATATTAGCGCCCAAGCGAATAAAATGCAGTCTCTGGCAGATAATCTGATCTTGCTATCCAAACTCGAATCCGAGGCCCAACCGAAGACCTTTGAGTATCTTAGTCTGAAGCCGGTGTTGACTGAGATTGTGGTCGATGCCGAACAATTGAGCGACGGCAAACACCGTTTTGAAATTGACTGCGATGAAGAGTTTCAGATACTAGCTCGGGCGAATGATATGCGCAGTGCCCTTGGCAATATCTTATTTAATGCCGTGCGCCACAACCCAGCGGGTGCCAAAATACTCATTCAGGCGAGTGAAGATGACGGCAATTCACATATCTGTGTTCGCGATGATGGTATCGGTATTGATCCATCTGAAATTCCTCGAATTACCGAGCGCTTTTACCGTATCGATAGCAGTCGCAGTTCGCACTCGGGTGGAACCGGGCTCGGTTTGGCGATCGTCAAGCACACACTAAATCTGTATGGTGGTAGCTTGATTATCAAGAGCGGTCGCGGCAAGGGCGCAGAGTTTATCTGTCGACTACCAAAACTCTGAGCGCAACTTGCACTTCGGCTGCTAAATTGCTGTTCGAGTGACATTTTCTTTTACTCAGATCGTGTTTATCTGTATCGGTTAACGGTGTACCAATGCAAAGCACTAGGTGGCTTCAATTGTCCTCAGCAAGATACATGCTAAGTAGGTTTTAAAAGACGCCTCGCAGTTTAACCTGCTGGCTGTGAGATTAGATTGATCGGTAGCATTTAAAATGCCCATTGTGTGCGTAGTGTAAAGGTGTCGATATTATCTGCATCGTCACCATTGAGCCTAACAACAGGGCTATTATCTAGGTTGTAAATCCTCGAGTAATTGGCCATTACTCGAACGTTGTAGTTAAGATACCAATTGAGTGCAAAGGTGTAACGATCACCGGTGCCACCAGATATTGACAGATCGTCGTCGAGGTCGAGATGGTCGAGGCGTGCGGCAACTTCCCATGCCCCCCATGTGCCTTTTGCGAGACTGAATTCGGTCGCCGGTTGCAAGCGTTTAAACTCCCCATCCGAGCCTTTGTAACTGCGCGACTCTCCAGTCAAGGTATATCCCGTCTGCACATACCAGGCGTTAAACTCTAAAGCAGAGTTTTTATCGCGCTGCGCAACAGCTCGCGTAAATTCACTCTGAAATGAGAACGGCCCGCGCATGGCAGCTAATTCAACTGAGCTGACGGTGATTGTTTTCAGCCCGTTTATGCGCTGCGTATCAAGTAATTTTAAATTGGAACCATTGGTCGTTTCATACTTAAAATCAGACTTGCCGTTGATACCGTTGCGGCTATCAGTCGAGCGCATACCATAGCTGGCACCAACATGAAAAATCCGATCTTTTTGATTGAGCAATGCCCAGCTGCTGCGCGCGGCATAGCCATACCCCTCGTCGTTTTCAGCAGAGTACTCCGGCGAAAACTGATCCCCATAAAAACCACCCTGGACGTTCCAGTTGCGGGCATGATGTTTCGCATTGACGCCCAATGCGCGGTCAAAATAGGGTGTGATGAGCGCTACCGTCAAACTGCGCTCAGTGAACATAATGTCGTTGGAACTCTCCTGAACCTCCATGCTAATTGCATGCTTTTGCGCGCCGAAGGTGACGTCCCATTTTTTTATACCTTGGTAGACTAAAAGCACGTCTTTCATGCTGACTTTATTACCGGCTAAATCGGCTTCTATCGCATACTTCCAGTCTGAGCTTGCGCGGCCTTGCAAATAGATGCGAGCGCGTCGAACATCAGTGCCATCGGTTGCTGGGTTTGTTAAATCCTGGTCATTTCTATGCGTCATCAACTCGGTATGCAAACGTCCACCGATAGCCATTGAGTAATTGTCATCAGCACTTTTTACCACTAAACCTTTTTTACCAACGTCGATACTAGCATTTTTTGGTATTATTACCTGCTCGGAAATAGCCAGTTTTTCAGCATTGCTGCGCGCCAACAAAAGAGCTCCCTCCTGCTCTGTTAAAATACCCTTGCCGATTAAGGTTTGTAACAGGTCGTCGATGGCACTTGCCGAGGTATTGGCGGGGAAACTCAACAGTAACGCTGCAGTCAAGAGAGTCTGGCAGATTATTTTGAGGTTCATTTAAACTCCTGTGGCTTTACGCCATAATGTTTTGGAAACTCTATCTAAACGCTCAGCTGAACCTTGGAGAGCCCAATTTTAACGGATAGTTTGCAAATCGGGGCCGCCACAGATGCACGATTGCAATATATTGGAAAAATGTGACAAAAATATGACAGGTTTAGCGTCTGTCACTTAAATGTCACATATCTTTTGTACAGTACCGTGTACAACCTAGATAACCATCTGGGCAGTCACTCAAAACCATACATCGGAGTGTCTTATGCTAGGTCACAAACAGCTTCAAAGCGCGATAATCAGTGTCAGTTTGCTACTCGTTGGGAGCGCGGCATCCGCGCGTGAAACAGTAGAGGTTGTTGGTTCGTCTACCGTGTACCCATTTTCAACTGTGGTTGCCGAGCGCTATGGGCGCAGCAGCGGCAAGCCTACTCCGAAAATCGAGGCAACTGGATCTGGTGGTGGCATGAAACTATTTTGTTCAGGCGTGGGAACCAACTTCCCCGACATTACCAATTCCTCTAGACGTATGAAAAAATCTGAATTCGACCAATGCCAACGCAATGGTGTCGAAGAAATTATCGAAGTTCACGTTGGATTTGATGGTATTGTTCTGGCTAATTCAGTTGCCGCGCAACCGATTGCGTTAACCCGCAAAGATATTTTTTTAGCCCTAGCGGCGCGAGTGCCCGGCGCGAGCGACGGGCAACTGATAGATAATCCCTACACCACTTGGCGCGACGTAAACCCTAATCTCCCGGCGGATCCGATAGAGGTGATGGGACCGCCACCGACCTCGGGGACACGCGATGCCTTTGTCGAGCTTGCGATGGAGGGAGGTTGTCAAGAGATCGCTTGGCTGGAGGCACTAAAAGAGTCGGACAAACTAGCGTTTAAAATAATTTGTCACACTATTCGCGAAGACGGTCTGTACATAGAAGCTGGTGAAAACGACAATCTCATCGTGCAAAAGTTGCAGGCGAACCCCCGCGCCCTAGGTATTTTTGGGTTTAGCTTTCTCGATCAGAACGCCGATACCGTGCGCGGCGCAAGAATTGATTCGGTAGCACCCGAATTCGAATCGATTGCTGACAAATCCTATCCGATCTCGCGACCATTGTATTTTTATATTAAAAAGGCGCATGTCGGCGTGGTGCCGGGTATCCAGGGTTTTATCAATGAGTTTACGAGTGAAAAAGCTTGGGGAGACGAGGGTTATTTAGCTGATAAGGGGATGATACCCCTGCCGCAAGCGTCGCGTCGCACAACCGCAAAAAATACACGTGGGCTGGTAGCTATGACCGGTGATGAGGCATTGAAATAGTCCCGATAAGTTGTCAAAGTAGCGCTCTATGTTAACGGTCACATGCCGAATGTCTGAGGTTTAGTATTGCTCTATGCAAGCGAATGATGTTTTTTTTCTATTGATGGGGCTGTCGGCCCTAGCGTTTTATATGGGCAGAGGGCGTTCATTGGAGATTGCCGGAGAGCTGCGCGGGATACGTAACTTACATTCTCTTCCAAATTACTACGGTTATTACACCGCGCTCTGGTGTGGGTTACCCGCTCTACTATTGTTGTGCCTTTGGATTATTGTCGACGATCCAGTGATAATCGCGGTGGTGATGGATTCGTTGCCCGGCGAAGTGTTACCCAGTAATTCGGTAGAACATACTCTATTGGCTAACAAAATCAATAATTTGGCAGTTGGCGTCTTGCCGAGTGCCGGTCAGTCAGAAGTTTTAATTTCTGCGGCACAGCAGTTGCGCGATCTCACCCAGCTATCCCGTTGGGGTATGGCGGCTACGGTGCTATGTTTGGCTCTAATCGGTCTTGCCTGGGGTCGCTCATTCGTAGCGGCGAAATTCAGGGCGCGGCAGCGGGTCGAGAAAGTCGTTCAATACGCTCTATTTGCCTGTGCTTGTCTGGCTATCTTTACGACATTAGGGATTGTCCTCTCTGTCCTTTTTGAATCATTACAGTTCTTTAAGTCGGTGCCGGTTGACGATTTTGTGTTGGGCCTCGAGTGGAGTCCACAGACCGCTATTCGCGCAGATCAGGTGGGTTCGTCTGGAAGCTTTGGCGCGGTTCCGCTATTTGTCGGAACCCTGTTGGTATCGGTGGTGGCCATGTGCATTGCAGTGCCTGTAGGGCTAATGTCAGCGATCTATCTGGCCGAGTACGCGAATCGATCAGTGCGCGCCTATGCCAAGCCCGCGCTCGAAATACTGGCTGGCATTCCGACCGTTGTCTATGGTTTTTTTGCAGCTCTCACAGTTGCACCTTATCTGCGCGATCTCGGCGAGAGTTTTGGGTTGTCGGTGTCGTCAGAGAGTGCACTGGCTGCGGGTGCGGTTATGGGTGTGATGATTATTCCATTTATTTCTTCGCTCGCTGATGACGTTATCACCGCGGTTCCGCAGGCAATGCGCGATGGGTCACTCGCTATGGGGGCAACTCACTCTGAGACGGTGCGGCGGGTGGTTATCCCCGCTGCGCTACCGGGTATTGTTGCCGGCATTATGCTGGCGGTGTCGCGAGCCATTGGTGAAACGATGATTGTGGTTATGGCATCCGGTATGGCGGCTAATTTGACGTTTAATCCACTCGATTCGGTCACCACAGTGACGGTGCAAATTGTCACGTTATTGACGGGTGACCAAGAATTTGACAGTCCTAAAACACTGGCGGCCTTTGCACTTGGACTTATGTTGTTTATTGTTACGCTGATACTCAATATTGTGGCTCTGCAAGTGGTCAAGCGCTTCCGAGAGCAATATGAGTAATTCAAATAGAAATTTAAAGAGAATTCAGAGTTCTCTCGTGTGGCGCTACCGTGCTGAAAAAGCCTTTCGCTGGTGTGGTGTGGTCGCTGTGGCGCTGGGATTACTCGCCGTATTAGCACTATTTTCAGATATTATTATTAAAGGTAAGGGTGCTTTTTTCGCGACTTATATGCAGTTTGAGGTTACCTATGATCAAGAATTATTGGGCATTGACAACTTTGCCGACGATCAACAACTGATTATTGCAGACTGGGAGTCGCTGTATAAATCGGCACTAAGGGCAGATTTCCCGGATGTTCGCAAGCGTGCTGATAAGCGCAAATTGTATGCGCTGGTCAGCGATGGTACCGGTTATGATCTAAAGGCGCGTTTATTGGCCGATCCCAAGTTGTTGGGTCAGAGCGAGATTATTTGGCTGCTCGCGGACGATGATATAGATACCTATTTTAAAACTTTGCTGGATGGAAATGCCTATACGGCCCGATTGACCGATAATCAAGTGGAGTGGCTCGAGCAGTTGGACGGTACAGAGCGTATGCGACTGCAATTTAACGCCAATTTTTTCAATCGCGGTGATTCGCGCGAGCCCGAACAAGCGGGAATTAAAGGTGCAGTTATTGGGTCGCTGTTGACGCTGGTACTCACTTTAATCCTGTCATTTCCAATTGGTATTGCCGCCGCTATTTATCTCGAAGAGTTCGCGCCGAAAAATCGTTGGACTGAATTTATCGAGGTAAATATTAATAACTTGGCCGCGGTGCCGTCGATTATTTTTGGTTTGCTTGGTTTGGCTATATTTATCAACTTTTTTCATATACCGCGCTCTATTCCTGTTATTGGTGGCCTGGTGTTGGCCGTGATGACGTTACCGACAATTATTATCACCAGTCGAGCAGCTATTACGTCCGTGCCACCGTCGATCCGCGAAGCTGCGCTTGGGATGGGTGCTTCGCGCAATCAAATGGTACTTCACCATGTGCTGCCGCTTGCCTTACCCGGTATATTGACCGGAGCCATTATCGGCATGGCGCGCGCACTGGGCGAAACGGCGCCGCTATTGATGATCGGTATGGTAGCTTTTATCGCCGATATACCGGGTAGTTTTACCGAGCCGGCGACGGTTTTGCCTGTACAGATTTTCCTCTGGGCGGATAGTCCTGAGCGCGCCTTTATCGAAAAGACTTCAGCGGCTATTATGGTGCTGTTGAGTTTTTTAATACTTATGAATATCTCTGCAGTATGGCTGCGCAAACGCCTCGAGAGACGCTGGTAAATTAGGGAAAAATTATGCAAAAAACAGCTACGCTAGACGCCGATGACATGGCGGATAGCAGTATTAAAAGCTCAGTTAAAGTGACCAACGCTAACCCTTTAGATATCACTGATGAACACGTGACCGTGGGTAGCTACGAGGTCAATAATGCTAAAATGTCGATTAAAAATGTGAACGTTTACTACGGTGACAAACAAGCAATATTTGATGTAAGTGTCGATATAGGGAAAAATGAGGTGATCGCTATGATCGGCCCATCAGGGTGTGGGAAATCAACTTTCTTGCGCGCTTTGAACCGTATGAATGATACGGTAGACGGATGTCGGGTGGAGGGTGATATTCGTATGGACGGGCAGGATTTATATTCACCCAAGCTCGACGTAGTAGAGCTCCGCGCGCGCGTTGGGATGGTGTTCCAAAAGCCCAATCCGTTCCCTAAATCGATCTACGATAATGTTGCCTATGGACCAAAAATACACGGATTGGCGGACACCCGCGTCGATTTAGATGAGATGGTGGAGCGCAGTTTGAGACGTGCCAGTCTTTGGGACGAGGTTAAGGATCGGCTGTACCAAGCGGGCACCGGTCTATCGGGAGGTCAGCAACAGAGGCTCTGTATTGCGCGAGCAATCGCGGTCAGCCCCGAGGTAATTTTGATGGATGAGCCATGTTCTGCGCTCGATCCAATTGCTACTGCCCGGATTGAGGAACTAATTGAAGAACTCAGTCAGAATTTCACCATTGCTATTGTGACCCATAGTATGCAGCAAGCGGCGCGAGTATCGCAGCGCACAGCTTACTTTCATCTCGGTAAATTAATCGAGGTCAACCCTACCGAGCAGGTTTTTACTATGCCTGAACATGCACTTACAGAATCCTACATTACGGGCCGTTTCGGTTAGGTGGATAAGAGTTATGACAAAACTAACATTTGAAAACCACATCGTTACCCAGTTCGATGGGGAGTTGGAAGAGATTCGAACTCGTTTAATGGAGATGGGTGGTAAGGTTGAGCAGCAGTTACAGAACGCTATTCAATCGGTCTCGGAGATTGACAGTGCACTGGCAGAGCAGGTGATAAAACAAGAGCGCCAGGTGGACGAAATGGAGCGCGATATCGACGAGGCCTGTATCCTTATTATTGCGCGACGGCAACCTGCGGTCAACGACCTCGAGAGGATTGGTGACGAGGCCAAGAAAATTGCTAATCACGCGATTATCTTGGCCGAGCAGGAGGGGCCTGAAAAAGGCTACACCGAAGTCAGACACCTCGGTAAGTCAGTTATATCGATGCTCGCAAACGCACTCGACGCGTTCGCTCGATTTGATGTTGAGGCGGCGATGCGCACCCTCAACGAGGATAAGCAGATAGATTTGGACTACAAGACTGCGTTGCGTGAATTGGTCACCTACATGATGGAAGATCCGCGCAGCATTGGTCGTGTTATCAATATTCTATGGGTCATCCGGTCGATTGAAAGGGTTGGTGATCACGCTAAAAATCTCTGTGAGCAGATCGTTTTTGTTGTCAAAGGCAAAGATATTCGTCATCAAACTCATGTTGCACGGCACGATCACTAAAATATAGTCCAGCTTCGCTGCATGGGTTCGGTCTGCGCAGCTTTAGCTGTATTATTTAAGCAATGAGACGAGTGGTGCTATACGCAGCTGAGAACAGTGAAACGTAGTGAACCGAGGGCAGCTGGTTACAGATTTTTGGCTCCTGTCGGGCGTCATAGGTACCGCGAATTTTGGGGCTTTTATCTGTAAATGGATGTGTTTAACT
>JAPKCN010000075.1 GCA_028822945.1 Porticoccaceae bacterium
ACCAACCTATTGTCTATGCCTAAGATGATTTTCACTGGCTTAGTGCAACTAATTTCTAGGCGCCATTGTCAGCGACTACCTCGACACGTTTAAAATAGTCGTTGGCGTGTTTTTCTAAGGCAACAAAGCGATTGACAACAAATAGTGCGCGCCCAGATGCAGATAGTAAACGCTGGGTATTATGCAAAAATTTAATTCCTAGGCGATTGTCGATCACAAAACCAGCGTGGAACGGTGGGTTGCAAAGTACTAGCTCAAAGTGTTGATCGATTTGAGCGCCGGCGTCAGCCGCGATAACGCAGTTTTTGACAGTCAACATACGGGAAAAATTTTCCTTACATGCAATCAATGCGGCCGCGTTGTTATCGCTGCCGACAATCTCACTAAAAATATGTTTACTGGCCTCACACGCGAGGTATCCGTAACCGCAACCTAGGTCCAGTAAAGACTTAGGTGGCTGAGCAAAGGTGGTTAAAAAAATACTCAAATGGTCAATTAAGAAAGCGCTGCCGCGATCGATTTTGTCCCAACCAAAAATGCCTGGCTTACTGCAATAACGACCTTGAGCAAGGCTCTGCAGCAATCTTGTCGCAGGATAATTTTTATCCTCCAAAGGTTGATCGGCTAAGCTGTTCAGTGTGATCGAAGCTCGATAGCAAGCGCCGTGCTTTACGGCATGAGTAACATCACCAAAAAGTCTGCAAGACTGTTTTAGGTAACTTTTTAGTCCATCGCTTTTTGCTCCGCTGATGATCAGTGTTCCTCTGGGTTTCAATAGTCCTAGAGCAATTTGGTTGATAATATAGTGGCTTGTGGCGCGCTCTTTGGATACGCGGTACAACACAGTATCGTAGTTAGCGGCCGCGAGAGCGCTAAAATCAAAGTCATTAAAATGACAGCTTACACTGGCGTTTAAGGCGTTTGTAGCGATGTCGATGCGGTTACTGATAGCCTCTATACTGCAATGCAGCGTCCGCCCAACCTCTGTCCAATCGGTATTTGACCAATTTTCGTCGGCTACGATGAGTACCCGGCCCTGGCAGTTTGGTAAAGCTTGAAGAAGTAAGTCTACACTTCGGTCACATTCTCTGTAAAGGCTCACTGCGACGATGCTACTTCGGCGGGAGTTAGGGGCCTATAGTCACCGGGTTCGAGGTCAGTGTCGAGGAGGATACTACCGATTTGGGTACGGTGTAGGCTCATCACATGGTTGCCGAGTGCGGCAAACATCCGCTTGACCTGATGGTATTTACCCTCTGCAATCTGCAAACTCAAGTGGTGGCTATCGATCTGTTGCATGCTAGCTGGCAGGCAGCGATGTTTTTCGCCCTCGAGCTGCACACCTGCGGCAAGTTTTTGAGCGTAGTCGGCGCCGATCTCTGTCGCCAGACCGACACTGTAGAGTTTTGCGCAGTCGGATCGTGGCGAGGTGAGTCGATGGTTCCACTTGCCATCATCGGTGATTAACAGTAACCCAGTACTGTCAATATCTAGGCGGCCGGCTATTTGAAGCGTCTCACTGCGATGTTCGTAGATGAGTTGCAAGGCTGTTGTGTGCAACTTGTCTTTGCTGACAGAAACCACACCTGCAGGTTTGTTGAGCATAAAGTAGCGATTTCCGACGTGACGGATCGCGGCGCCCTCTATCGTCACGATCTGGTTTGGCGCGACTTTTTGAGCCGGGTCTGAGATCGTTCGATCGTCGATCGCGACCAGCGAGTGTTTGATAACTCGCTTCGCCTCGCTGCGGCTTAAATCTGTTGAATTACTGATGTATTTGTCTAGGCGCATGGGCCGAGCGCACTCCCTCAGGCTGTTTTTTGGTGCACTAAAAGCTGCGCGGCTTGCTTGGCGAAGTAAGTCAATATGGCGTCCGCGCCAGCGCGCTTAAAAGCTAATAAAGATTCTAACATGACTGTGTCGCGCTCCAACCAACCGTTTTCGAATGCTGCACAGTGCATGGCATACTCACCGCTCACTTGATAGGCAAAAGTCGGCGCCTTGAGCTGGTCTTTGACGCGGCGCACTATATCTAGATAGGGCATACCTGGTTTGACCATAATCATATCGGCACCCTCGGCTAAGTCTAGGGCGCACTCGTGTAGTGCCTCATCGCTATTGGCCGGGTCCATTTGGTAAGTTCTTTTATCGCTTTTAAGACTACTCGTCGCACCTATGGCATCTCTAAACGGTCCATAATAGGCCGAGGCATACTTGGCCGCATATGCCATTATTTGCACATTGGTAAATGAATTCTGCTCTAGGGCGTTTCGAATAGCGCCGATGCGGCCGTCCATCATATCCGACGGAGCGACAATGTCGGCACCCGCATGGGCCAGCGAAAGTGCTTGTTGAATTAATATTTGGTTAGTCGCATCGTTTAGTACGTAGCCGCCATCGCTATCGACAATACCGTCCTGTCCGTGGCTGGTATAGGGGTCGAGTGCAACATCGGCAATCACCCCGAGGTTGGGAGCAGCCCGTTTGACTGCGGCTATGGCACGTTGAATCAAGCCTTCGTTACTGTAGGCCATTTCTGCGAGTGGCGACTTCTGTGTTGGGAGGATGACCGGAAATAGGGCAATCGCTGGAATACCCAAGTCAACGAGTTGTTCGACTTCTTCGGTTAGTAAATCAATCGATAGGCGATAAACGCCGGGCATAGAGGCTACCGCCTCTGATCGACGCTCTCCCTCTACCACAAACAATGGCTGAATTAAGTCGTCGACCGATAAACGGTTTTCGCTGACTAGCCGCCGTGAAAAGTCGCTGGCTCGAGAGCGTCGCATACGGGTAGCGGGGTAGGGTCCGCGACTGCGGGTAAAATTCATGCTGGCTCCATGACAAGATTAACGGCATTTAAACTACCGCCATAATACGCAAAAACTCCGCCACCACCTACTGCAAAGCGCGAATGCCGGTGTTCTAATGGCGCAGGTAATCTGACTAGATCACTGCAAAAACTCTTTCAGCGGCGTCCAGCGTGTCGCTAATATCTTGGTCGCTGTGGGCGGCCGACATAAACCCCGCCTCGAACGACGCGGGGGCTAGATATATGCCCTCGGCCAACATGCCATGGAAAAAGCTCGCAAAGCGCTTGGTATCGCACCGCATGACTTGTTGATAGTTGGTGATTTTTTCTTCGTTTGAAAAAAAGATACCCCACATGCTGCCAACATGATTACTAGTGAGGGGAATACCTGCGGCTTTCGCCCGTGTCATTAATCCCTCGACGAGTTTCGTGGTGCGTGCGTTCACTGGATCCAAGAAGCCCGGTTTAGAGATTAGATCGAGTGTCGCCAATCCGGATGCCATCGCGACTGGATTGCCTGAGAGTGTGCCGGCTTGGTAAACCGGCCCCAGCGGCGCAATATGCTCCATAATGGAGCGTTTGCCACCAAAGGCGCCGACAGGCATGCCGCCGCCGATGACCTTGCCAAGGCAGATTAAATCGGCATCGATGCCGTAATAGCCAATCGCGCCACGTTGACTGATGCGGAAACCAGTCATCACTTCGTCGACAATTAATAATGCACCGGAAGCAGTGCAAGATTCGCGCAGAGCGTCTAAAAAGCCTTCGATTGGGGGTACGCAGTTCATATTGCCAACTACTGGTTCAACAATAATAGCTGCTACTTGGTCGCCTATCTCAGCCATTACTTGTTGGACTTGCTGGATATCGTTGTAGTTCAGAGTAAGTGTGTGATCAGCTAGACAAGCTGGTACGCCTGGTGAACTGGGAACGCCCAGCGTTAGTGCGCCAGACCCGGCTTTTACCAACAGCGAGTCCGAGTGCCCGTGGTAACAGCCTTCAAATTTGATGATTTTGTCGCGGCCGGTCGCGCCTCGCGCCAGGCGAATGGCGCTCATAGTCGCCTCGGTGCCAGAGTTGACCATGCGAATCATATCCATCCCTGGAATGATCGCGCAGATTTTATCGGCTAGTTGTACTTCGAGCTCAGTTGGCGTACCGAAGGTCATGGCTCGATCTAACTGGTCGCGAATACTCTGCAGCACTGTCTCGTGCCCATGGCCTAAAAGCATCGGTCCCCAAGACAGCACATAATCGATGTAGCGCTGATCGTCGGCATCGTACATATACGCTCCCTTGGCGCGCTGAAAAAATACCGGTGTGCCGCCAACCGCGCCAAATGCACGCACGGGCGAGTTGACACCGCCCGGTATGTGTCGTTTGGCGGCCTCAAAGAGTTGTGCAGAACGTTTGTTGGGTCTGGGCATGGATCTGTCCTGTAGTGGGGTTATGCTGCGCAATCTGGATGTAGTGAGTTTATCGAGTTGCGACAGTTCATTCTAGCTGCGTAGCGGTCAGAGCGACTACTATCGAACTCTACCAGAGGTCAATAATTACGTATGTAGGATGCCCGTGGATCGCACCGAAGGTGCGCGACCTGAGGGTAATGACGAGGCTAAATCAATAGCCGAGTTGTGTACAGCATTTAATATTCCTGTGCGTCGGGCGTTTGCAGTGCAGGTTTTGCTGCGTGTGATAGTAGATTGATGCGCCGTCCATGCTAAAATGCGTGCTAGTAAAAAGTGATCTGCGCTGTGTTGACGGGTATTATAGCGGTGCTATATAACAGCAGTCGCTGACAGGCTAGTAACGGCGAACTTGCTATGTGACAAAGATTAAATCAGTCAATAATAGGACTCCAATGATTAACATACTATTCGCTGCGGACCCACACCGTTGGGGTGAGTACCAAATTCCGTTGACTAAGGCTCTGACCGACCGAGGTCTAGATTGTGCGGTGCATTTGTCGTTGTCACCAGAGGAGGTTGACTACATCGTCTATGATCCGAGTGGATCACTAAGCGATTTCACCCCTTATACGCGCTGCCGGGCGGTAATGAGTTTGTGGGCGGGGGTGGAAAAAATTCTCGAAAATATCACACTGAGTTTGCCGTTGACGCGAATGGTCGATCAGGGATTAACGCGTGGCATGGTAGAGTGGGTGGTTGGTCACACTCTGCGTCATCACCTTGGAATTGATCGCCATGTATTGGGGCAAGATGGCGTTTGGCGCGACACAGCAGCCCCCTTGGCGGCTGACCGCTCGGTCACCGTCCTCGGCATGGGCGCACTCGGCCGGGCTTGTGCAGAGGCCCTTGCCGACCTCGGATTTCCAGTGAATGGCTGGAACAGGAGCCGCAAGCAGATCGCGGGTGTCAAAATGCACTGCGGTGCGACTGGGCTCACCAAGGCCTTGAGTGGCGCACAAATTGTTGTAAGTTTGCTGCCGCTGACCGAGCAGACACGGAATCTTATCGATGCAACATGCATCGCTAGTCTGCCTAAAGGTGCGGTGTTGATCAATCCAGGGCGCGGGGCTCTGGTCGATGAGAATGCACTGATCGAAGCGTTGGACAGCGGTCACCTTGGGCATGCAACACTAGATGTTTTCGAGCGCGAACCGCTGCCGCCGGAGCATCCTTTTTGGGCCCATTCCAAGATAACGGTAACGCCACATATTGCCTCCGCTAGCCGACCGGAGAGTGCCTCAATAGTGATTGCTGCAAATGTATGGCGCAGTCAGACTGGCCGGCCGCTGTTATATTTGGTCGATCGCGAAAGCGGATATTGACCGCCTGCTGTCGCACCGCTATGTAAAAAATTACGGCTTATGAAACAGTCATACACAAGCACTTGAGTTGAGATATGCGAAGTCATGTGGAGATTTTGTGACAGTCCCATCAGCTTTTATGCCGATTGTGGTCTATGCTCCGAAGTGACTGGTCTGGCTTGCTTTTTGCTAAACATAATAACGCTATAGATTGTCAATTAGCGGCTCGCGGTGATCGCCAAATCAGCCACAAAGACTGAAATGCACCGCCACTTTAGGATACCAGTATGGATGTTTTTAACGAAATTATCGCCGCGGAGTCTAGAATTCGCGCAAACACTTTGACCACACCATTAATTGAATCGCGGGAACTCGGCAAGCTGATTCGCGGGAAGGTCTATCTCAAATTGGAGAGCGAACAGCATACGGGATCGTTTAAAGCGCGCGGCAGTCTTAACAAACTGGTCTATCTGAAGCAGCGTGGTATCACTGACACTGTTACGTCCTCGAGTGGTAATCACGCTCTTGGCTATGCCCGCGCTTTGGAAATTACCGCTGGGCAGGGTACGGTTTATCTGCCAGCCACTGCCGCAAAAGCTAAAATTGAAGCGTTGAAAAATTATCCAGTAAAGGTTGTTTTGCACGACGATGATCCGCTATCGACCGAAGTATTCGCCAAAGCATCAGCGGCGAGAGCTAACAAGACCTGGTTGTCGCCCTACAACGATCTGCAGGTAATCGGTGGGCAGGGCACTATAGGTATTGAACTCGAGTCACAACTCGCGTCAATCGATTCGGTGTTCGTTACCATGGGCGGTGGCGGCCTGATCTCAGGCGTAGGCAGTTACTTAAAACGTGTATCTAAGCGGACTAAAATAATTGGTTGTGAGCCGGAAAATTCGCCTGAAATGAGCCTCAGTCTCGAAGCCGGCAAAATTGTTGGTATGGACGTAGAGAAAAACACGCTCTCAGATGGATCTGCAGGTGGTATTGAAGAGGACTCGATCACCTTCGAGATCTGTCAAACGGTGGTCGATCGCTGTCTACTGGTCGCAGAAGGTGAGATTGCCGATGGCATTCGCACTATCGCCCAGCAGCAACATAAAATGATCGAGGGCGCGGCTGGGGTAGTGGTCGCTAGTTTGGTGCGTTACAGGGAGCAGTTCATTGGCCAAACCGTTGTTCTGGTAATTTGCGGTGCCAATATTGATTTAAAAAAGTATAAGGCGTTGATCTAAGTTGCCTAGTACTGAAACCCAACCATGTATGTGTGATCACCCTAGTTTTTAGAACGGTCTGACGATCACCAGGATTACAATCGCAGTTAAAAAAAGTACTGGAACTTCATTGAAGATTCGAAAATAGCGGTGAGATTTTTGATTATTATCGTTAGCAAAGCTTTGCAGGTGAACTGAACAGGCAAAGTGGTAACCGATGACTAGTAACACAAAAGCCATTTTAGCGTGGAACCAGGTCTGCTTTAAATAGTACTCCGGTGCCATCGCCACCAGCCAGCCACCGAGCCCGAGGGTCGCGAGCATCGACGGGTTGGCGATGCCGCGAAAAAGTTTGCTCTGCATAATCTTAAAGCGCTCGATACTTATATCATCCTCTGCCATTGCGTGATAAACGAATAGTCTCGGTAGATAAAATAGCGCTGCAAACCAAGCTGTCATGGAGATTAGGTGAAAGGCTTTGACCCATTCGTACATTATCTTCCTCGGCAACTCTCAGCGTCAATACGACTGTCGCTGAGCGCGCAAAAAACCAGATTAACACCGCGGTGAGTGCCTGATTACGTTATTATAAACGTCGCGGGCCAATCTGGATAATAAAAAGGAACACATTGATGGTTAGAGTGGGAATTGTGGGAGCAACGGGGTATACCGGAGCCGAATTATTGCGCCTGCTGGCTCTTCACCCGTATGCTGAAGTAGCTGTGGTAACTTCACGCACTGAGTCTGGTGTGCGCGCAGACAGTCTGTATCCTGGGTTGCGTGGGGTTGTCGATCTAGTATTCTGCGCCCCAAGTGTTGAAGCTTTGAGTGCCTGCGATCTAGTTTTTTTTGCTACTCCCCACGGAGTGGCTCAGTCGATGGTGCCACAGATTCTCGAGGCGGGTATTCGAGTGATCGATTTGTCGGCAGATTTTAGGCTTCGCGATGTCGCTGTTTGGGAACACTGGTATGCTCAGCCGCACACCGCACCGGAATACGTGTCGCGCGCTGTTTATGGATTGCCCGAGTTCAATCGAAGTGGCATAGCAAAAGCTGATTTAATCGCCTGTCCCGGTTGTTATCCGACCAGCGTGCAACTTGGTTTGATGCCGCTCATTCAAGCCAATTGTTTGGACCTAAAGGACATTATTGCGAATGTTGCTTCCGGGGTTACAGGTGCGGGTCGCCAGGCCAGTGTTGCCAACCTATATTCTGAGGTCAGCGATAGCTTTAAGGCTTATGCGGCTGGTGGTCATCGACATCTGCCAGAAATTCAGCAGGGCCTTTCGGATATTGCTGGCGCTTGCGTGGAGGTAACCTTTGTACCCCATCTGCTGCCGATTAATCGCGGTATCCATGCAACCCTGTACGGCAATTTGATCGATACCAATGTCAATATTCAGTCACTTTTTGAGCGCTGTTATGCCGATGAACCGTTCGTCGAGGTACTGCCCGTGGGTGAACACCCGCAAACTCGCAGTGTCCGCGGCTCTAACTACTGTCAAATCGCTGTTCATCGGCCATTCGGTGGGAGCAAAGTTGTAATTTTGGTGGTGGAGGATAACTTGACCAAGGGT
>JAPKCN010000076.1 GCA_028822945.1 Porticoccaceae bacterium
GCACCGCTGTTCCCCAAGGCGCTGATAGAGCAAGAAATGAGTACCCAACGTTACATCGATATCCCCGGTGAAGTTATGGATGTCTACAAACTATGGCGACCAACGCCATTATTTCGCGCTCGCAGGCTAGAAAAATTTTTGGATACCCCAGCCAAAATTTTCTACAAATACGAGGGCGTGAGCCCAGCTGGATCGCACAAGCCCAATACGGCAGTACCTCAGGTCTACTACAATGCCATGGAGGGGATAAAGAAGTTAACCACCGAAACCGGCGCCGGGCAGTGGGGTAGTTCACTAGCCTTTGCCTGCGCTCAATTTGGACTAGAGTGTGAAATTTGGCAAGTAGCGGCGTCTTATCTTGCCAAACCGTACCGTAAAACTATGATGGAAATATGGGGTGGCAAAGTCTACCCTAGCCCATCACAGGTAACCGAGTATGGTCGCTCACTGTTGGCAAAAGATGCCAATCACCCTGGATCTTTGGGAATTGCTATTTCGGAGGCGGTTAGCGAAGCTGTCGCCGATGAAAAAACCCGTTATGCCCTAGGTAGTGTGCTAAATCACGTACTGATGCACCAGACAATTATTGGCGAAGAGGCACTGCTACAAATGGCCAAGATTGGCGAAACTCCAGATATTCTTGTTGGCTGCACCGGCGGCGGTTCCAACTTTGGTGGTCTGGCATTTCCATTTATGCGTGAAAAGTTTAAAGGTAATATGCAGCCGCTCATCCGCTGCGTCGAACCCAGCGCCTGCCCAACTCTCACTAAGGGCGAGTATCGCTATGACTTTGGCGATACAGCGGGAATGACACCAATGATGAAAATGCACACCCTCGGCCACAACTTTATTCCCGAGCCAATTCACGCCGGCGGACTGCGATACCACGGCATGGCGCCACTGGTATCCCACGTCTACGAGTTGGGCCTAGTCGATGCTATTTCAATCGCTCAAAAGGAGTGCTTTGCCGCGGGTATTATGTTTGCCAAAACCGAGGGTATTGTTCCGGCACCCGAGCCGACTCATGCGATCGCCGCAGCAATTAGAGAGGCGCTTGCCTGTAAGGAATCCGGAGAGGAACGCACGATTCTGACAGCGCTCTGCGGTCATGGGCACCTCGATTTAGCTTCCTATGAGAAGTATTTGCATGGCGAGATGCTTGATCTCGACCTCGATCAAAAAGCCATTGATGAAGCTCTGCTTAGCGTTCCAGTGATAAATAGCTAGCTAGACGCTGATTTGCGCCTAAGTAGCTAGGTCATCAGTTACTTGCAGCACTTCCTCGAGCGAGGTGCCGCAACACTCTGCGGCCTCCCACTCAGGCTTTACGCAATGATGTCGTACCCTGGTCAGCTACCAATTTCCAGACTGCCTGCACGTCCAAGGGCTCGTAAAATGTCGCTCATAAGGATTGTGTCCGCGGTATAATTTCATATAGCGCTGTGCGCCCAAAATATCCCATTTGTCGGTATTTACAGCAGCCCGCGGGCGCATGCAGCTGCCGCTGGCGATCGAGTTGATCGATCGAAAGAACGTCCTCTGCTGATACATTTTAAGCCGTTAGGGCAATCTGGGCATAGCAGTCTAACAATACGCTGAGTCACAACGCCGACGAGAGTCGCCCGAATTAGGTATATTGGCACCTCAAGATCGAGAAGGCGACTAATTGCCGAGGGCGCGTTCTGGGTATGCAAGTTAGATAGCACCAAATATCTGTTCAACGCGGCTTGCACTATAATCGGTACAGTTTCAGCATCTCGAATTTCACCAACCACAAGAATATACGGATCTTGGCCCATCTGTGCGCGAATGGCCCCGGCAAAACCATCGATTAGCGTTTCTGTAGAATCTTCGATAGCACTCAAATCGATCGCCGTCCCAGACAGATACTTTAAACTCGAATATAATGTCGTACTCTTCCCTTAGCCCATACGGCCGGCAACTACTGCAAGACCTTGCCCGACTGTTAAAAATGCGCTGGCAGCACTTTAAATCTTTATTCGCAAGCCCCAAATGGCCAAAGCTTTGCGTCGTTAATGAGGCATCAAAAATGTGCACTACGAGTTTCTGGCCGAGGGCCATGGGTATAATCAAAAAACGCAATTCAACGACATGTTTATTTGCCGTTAGAGTTTTTATCCGTCCAACCTGAGGCCGACGGCGCTCAGTGACGTCCTTGCGTGCCAGTATTTTTAAACGGCTGACCATAGCCACCATCACTGCATCGGGCAATCGATAGATAATATACAATATGCTTTCGATCCGAAAAAATATTCGCCCCTTGGGGGAGCCGCGGCTCTGGATGAGTATCGCTAGCGCACTCTTCAAAAGAAAATCGCACTAACCATTCGACGGATTGATCGTCGGCGGTCAGGCCGTCGCACTCGCCGAATTGCAGAATTTGCTCTAGGGTGCTAACGTCTGTAATCGGCGCTATTTAATCACCAGACCCGATTACCGAAGCGTTCAGAGAATAAAAATCGTTAGTGTATTTTTTAATTCTCTCCGGGCTCACCACCTCCCAGTGGACGGATCTCTCGATAAACTCTTCTAGACTTTCGAGTCAACTGTTATTAAGTGATTGTATGATGGCTAGTAGTGCTATATCGGTATTCACATCGAGATATAAAATACCGTAACGCAGAGCGTAGGACAGTGACATGACCGCAGTCGTCGCACTCGCGCAATGTGCAGTGGATCGATGTAAACGCGCGACAGGCTGCACTAATTAGCTGAAAAATCGGTCAAAAAATCGAGATTCTAATAATCCCTTACAACCAGTTGAGGAGTCATAAACTAGTAACAAGCTCCAATGGATACATGTCGCCGGCGCCATATGCGCGCGAACCACGCACACATTGAGCCTGCGGAGTGGTAATAAACTGCCCGGCAATAAAGGCTGTTAACACCTCCTATATATGCAGATGTCCATGAGTTGATATACACTCCACCGCAGTGCGCATCCCATCGGTCTAACTTCCGTAAACAGTGTACGGATGGACAACTGCGCAATTACCAATAGCCAAAAGCAGTCAGGAGTCAACTATGCAGTTTCAGGAATTATTTTCGCGAATTATTGCCTGCAACTCAATAAGCAGTATCGATCCGGCGATCGATCAAGGTAACCGACCACTCATCGACCTACTGGCAAATCTTCTGCAAGAACTTGATTTTAATTGCGAAATCATGCAACTGTCAGAGAATAAAGCGAACCTGATTGCGACCCGCGGGCGCGGTGCTGGCGGCTTGGTGTTAGCGGGTCATACCGACACTGTACCCTGCGACGAGAGCCTCTGGCAGTCTGATCCCTTTGTGCTAACCGAGCGCAACAATGCTTGGTATGGGCTTGGCTGCTGCGATATGAAAAGCTTTTTTGCTATTGCCATCGAGGCGCTTCGCGACTACTCGAAACAGCAATTCAAACAACCGCTGATTATACTTGCCACGGCCGACGAAGAATCTTCCATGAGTGGTGCCAAGGCGCTTGTAGAAGCTGGTAGACCCCTCGCTCGGCGTGCCTTAATCGGCGAGCCGACAGGTATGCGACCGGTGTCGATGCACAAAGGAATCATGATAGAAAAGTTAACTATCACTGGATCTTCGGGACACTCCAGCAATCCAGCCCTCGGACGCAACGCAATAGACACCATGCAAAGTGTCCTAACACACCTGCTGAATCTGCGCGCACGCATGCGTAAACACAAACATCCGGGGTTTTTGATCGATCACCCAACGCTCAATCTTGGCTGCATCCGCGGGGGAGACAACACTAACCGGATCTGCGGGCATTGTTTTTTAGCCTTTGAAATCCGCCCTTTGCCGGGCATGGATATCGATCAACTTCAGCTTGATTTAGAGCGCGTAATAGCCGAGTTGGCAAGTGGTGATCGCGTTGACTGGCGACTTGAACGCCTTATAGTGCCACCATTTTGCGCTCAATCGGACTCGGAAATGCTCGCGCTGTGCGAAAAACTCACCGGTCATAGCGCTGGATCTGTAGCCTTTGCCACCGAGGCTCCCTACCTGCAACAGCTAGGTATGGATGTGGTGGTGCTCGGCCCCGGCGATATTGACGTTGCACACCAACCCAATGAATACCTGAATTTTGATCGAATAGACCCGAGTATTAGTTTTTTATCTCAACTTATCCGCCAGTGTTGCTTATAATCGCGGCATGGATAGCCAAACTTATGTAAATTTTTTCCGACGAACCTCGCCCTACATTCACGCGCATCGGGGCAAGACCTTTGTTATCGCCCTTTCCGGGGATGCCGTCCTGGATGCCAACTGCCAGCGTCTGCTAGCGGATATAGCCCTATTGCAAAGTCTTGGTGTACATATTGTCTTGGTGCATGGCGCGCGACCACAAATAGACCGCCGCCTAGCGCAGAGTTCCCTCAGTAGCGAGTTGCACGACCACCTGCGCATTACCGGTATTGCGGCTATGCATTGTGTCAAAGAGGCGATTGGCAGCACCCGCTTGCAGTTAGAATCAGAGTTGTCCATGGGTCTGCCCAACTCGCCGATGCACGGTGCTGAGATGCGCGTCATGGGCGGTAATTTTGTGACTGCTAAACCACTAGGTGTGATTGACGGCGTCGACCACCTCCACAGCGGCGAGGTGCGGCGCATAGATCGCACTGGTATTCAACGGCAACTCGAGTGCGGCGCAATAGTACTCCTGTCACCGATCGGATTTTCGCCGACCGGCGAGGCTTTTAACCTATCCTATCTAGATGTAGCTACACATACAGCCACAGCTATAGAGGCGGATAAATTAATCTGCATAAGTTCAACACCAGGAATCTGCGTGGATGGCGCACTGCAACGAAGCCTTTCATTGCCAGCGGTCGAAGCCCTCCTAAAACACTTACCGTTAGATTCACAGGCGCAGTTGGAGCGCAAGCTACTGAGTGCCTCCCTGCACGCCTGCAAGGGAGGCGTCGGCCGCGCACACCTGATTGGCTTTGGCGACGATGGCGCCTTGCTAAGTGAGCTTTTTACCCGCGAAGGAAGTGGTACCCTGATCGTCCAAGATTACTCAGAAACATTGCGCCCAGCGAGTATCGACGACGTCGGCGGTATCATCGACCTCATACAACCGCTCGAGGAAGCCGGTGTCCTGGTAAGACGCTCGCGAGATCTACTCGAAACCGAGATCTCGCGTTTTATGGTAGCCTTGCACCCAGAGGGCTTTTTGATCGGCTGCGCGGCCCTATATCCTATTGGGTCGAGCGGTAGTGGTGAGATCGCCTGTGTAGCAACACACGCAGATTTTTTGTCTCAGGGCACTGCGTCGAGATTGCTCTCAGCTATTGAAGCCCATGCCCGCAATCAGTCGATGGATCGCCTTTACGTCCTGACCACACAGGCGGCCCATTGGTTTCAAGAACAGGGATTTACCGCAACTACCGTCGAATCTCTACCAGATGATAAAAAGCTACTCTACAACTACCAACGCAGTGCCCGGGTGCTGTGTAAGAAAATCTAACCATAAAACCTAAATAATCGTCTAAATTATCCGAATAAGTACCTAAAAGGACTCAAATTCGAAAAAATTCTACTTTTACATCCTGCATTACCTTTACATAAACCCCCGCGTGCCTATGGCGCACCTTCGCTAGCCGTCCTGAGATACAAAAAAGCCCGCACTATACAATACGGGCTTTTCGGCTTAGATGCTTATCTGAAGTTGCTGGGCGATATATCTAACCCTTACCGCAACCACGAATTTTCAGACCCACATCGCGCAGCTTTTGCAATCTTGAACCCTCACTTTCAGCAAATTTAATCCACTGCCGCGGATACTTTTTACTCTTTTTGTCTTTAGCTTTCTTCAGCGATTTGTTGAATGCCGAAATCGCATCTTTGAAACAATTTAAATTGATGAGAGCATTACCCATAACCAAAAAGTTCGAGTCGGGACGTTTAACACCTCCCTTTTTTGCCGCCCGCGCGGCTGCCCGGTAAGCGTCCTTGTCGCGGCCCAAATCGAGATAAATCCCCGCTAATCGCGCCTGTAAATTACCATTGTCAGCCTTTCTAGATGCCTCTTCAAGCGCTCCAACTGCACCGTCGAGGTCGCGCGATTGGTACCAAGCCGTGCCCAAAACCTCGAGATTTTTTGCGCTTCTCTCTATAATTCCATCCTCCATTCCCCGATCGATAATTTTCGCCGCTCGGTAGGGCACCTCGGCACCGAGATACATATAAGCCATGCTCATGACCTCGCTCTCTTTCTTTAATTCATCATTTAGGTATACCAATTCAGTCGATACAAGACGATCTATCTCGCGTTCGCGCTCGCCGTACATCCCGCCCAACTGCTTCCAATAACTCCACTTAGGATAGTGCTTCACCAATTTTTCAAGGATCGCAATAACTGTCTGATAATCACTCTTTTCGTAGTACAACACACGCTGCAGACCCCAATAACGCTCCTTTGGCAGTATCCCTCGAGACTCGACATCGCTGATCGCCAGCTCCACCATATTCAGGGAGTCGCGCTTGCGTTCCAACTGATAGTATATTTGTGCGAGAAAATAGCGTTGGTCTGCGCCGACAATAGTCGCCTCAGCTAACCATGCCTCGAGTTGCTCGGCGGAGTTAACGTAATCCTCTTCGGAAGCATAAAGCTGCGCCAGTGTGTAGCGGGTATCTAACCTGACCTCCGGCGGCGTGCCGATACCGTTGACGACCTTTCGATAGGCTTTGATGGCATTTGGGAAATCGTCCAGCGAGTAATAAATATAACCAGAAAACTTCCAAATCTGAGTTTGTTCGTAATCGCTTTTACACGTTTTTTTGCTCGCCTCGATATTCTGCAACGAACGTAACGAGTCGGCCCAAAGTTCTTCCTCGAGTGTTACTTGGAGCTTCTCTAGGGCCTTGCCACACTTCGCGCCCACCGATTGACGCTGCCGAGTTTTGGCGTTTTTGTATTTTTTCTCTTTTTTCTCTTCTTGCGCGGCCTGCAGCGAACCAGATAAGGCTGTGTCAGGCACCCACATCGACACCACCAAAGGCAACGTCAGCGCCACACAAAACGCCATAATATTAGTTGTTAGCTTACACATCGACCCGCCCCTATTTCGCCATCTGGAAAGTGAACTTATAGAGCACCCCGGTTACCTCTTGAGGCACGCCGTCGATTACCCGTGGGTTATACTTTAGCTTGCTGGCGGCCTTTAAAGCAGCGCGCCCGAAGCCCCAACCCTCGGGATCTTCCTCTACCATAACTGGGTCTCTCACCCCACCCGTCGTGGTAATAATTACCTCGACCACAGCATAACCCTCTTTGCCGCGCGTCTGAGCCCGTCTCGGGTATTGCGGCTGAGGAACATATACCGGAATAAAATCGGTGTCGCGGGCAAAAGTGCCGGTAGAAACGCTAATCTTACTGGCCATAGGCGCTGCTGCCATGTTAACCATATTCTCGGGCGCTTCAAACTCAACGTTGTCGTCTGGCACCTCCGGTGGGGGTTCAGGTTCGTCCGGTTTTTCAACCTCGGCGACCTTAACATTGGTGGTACGCTCACGCTCAACATGCAAGAAGTCGGCGATCTTAATTTGATCTTTGGTGTCCATCTCGCGGCTACCAGAATCAATCAAAGTATGCATCAACACAATGAGCGCAAACGTTACCATCAAGCCGAGCACTGAAGAGGTTGCCAATCTTAATATTGCCATATTCTAAACTCAATCGTTCTCTGTTGAGATCGCCACCGGTGATATACCGATATCGCGAGCGATGTCAGCGACCTTAGCAACCGACTCAATATTCGAATCATTATCGGCTTGGATAACCATGCCGCCCTTGGGATTGTCGTTGAACAGCCGCGTCAAGTTAAGCTTCAAACCAGTCCCCTCTACACGCTTTTTGTCGATCCAAAACTCATTAACGCCGGTTACCGCGACAAGAATACCCACCTTTTTGTAGGGATCTGCCTTGTTGGCATCGACCTTGTTGATCTCAACACCCGGTAATTTAATAAAAGACGCGGTAACGATAAAGAATATAAGCATGATAAAAACCACGTCCAACATCGGCGTCAGATCGATCGCCTGACCCTGCTCCTGCGAGCTACTCGTTCTATTGCGCATAATTGTCTCTCTCGAGCGACCTGTAACCGAGGCCGGCCATTAATGATCCATGGTTAGGTGATCTTCCAACAGGTGCTTCTCGCGCTCGGCATTTCGCTCGACATAGGTCAAACCGAAAACGCCGGAAAGCGCCGCTACCATTCCCGACATGGTCGGCACCGTCGCCTTGGAGACACCACCCGCCATTGCCTTGGCATCGCCACCACCGGTAAACGCCATGACGTCAAACACCACAATCATGCCCGTCACCGTGCCGAGTAG
>JAPKCN010000077.1 GCA_028822945.1 Porticoccaceae bacterium
CTGTCCACGCCGGTGTTGCTTGGTCGGCCAAGGCGGCAAGTTCTATGTAGGTCCAGTAGGACCCGATATTGATATAGGTAATGACCATCGCTAGCAGGCAAAGCCAAGGGACATATTTAGGGATCTGTGCGTCGAGCGCCGCTTTATCGGATGTCGGCTCGAGCGTCTGTGTGACGTCACCGCCTTTGACAATACCGCTGGGTATCCAACCGATAAAAGGTAGTGTGAATAGGAAACATAGGATGAATACCCAATAAATATTGGCCATGGATAACAGCGGCAAAAAGTGAAGTTCCAAGGCTTGGGAAAATGCAAAGGCAAACAGCATGGCGTTATAGGCGCGTGCCGGCTTGGAGTTGGCACCCAGAGAGGACACCGCGACCGCGGTATAGATCCCACTGCCAAAGCCTGCCAATAGTCGCAGCCAGAGTACTTGGGAGTATTCTATCCAGGCGATGCATAGCCCGTTGGCGAGTACTGCAAGAGCAATCCCAAGCACAGCTAACCAGCGTCGATTGACCTTGGCAACCAGAAACGAGGTTGTAAAAGCGCCCAGCGACAATCCTCCCAGATCGGCACCGGCAACTCGACCTACTTGGATTTCAGAAAACCCCAGTAAGTTGACCCAGGCTGTACTGATTACCGGGATCCCCACCAAAACACCGTATCCTACTAAGGTCATATAAAGACTAATGACAATACAGCGCCATTGATCAAAGGGTGATGTTACCCTCATAGGGTCAATACTTTGGCTCGCGCTCATGGGGTCTCCGCTGGCGTCGCTCGGCTGTTATTGTACGCAAGGTATAAACGCCCTCTCGTGAGGAGCTAGCATCTTGCACAGAGCATGTCGATCTATAGTGACAGTTCTTGTAGCAAGATAGAATATCTCTTGTGGCAATTTTGTCATTCATAGGCGCCTCGACCAATGCGTGTAGCACCTCTGATGACAGGCTTAAGTGCTTGGATCATCGCATTGCCCGAGCCTGCCGCGGGAGTTGTGGCTAGCGATTTTTTCTAGCCAGGTCGCCCGAGTTTTTGGTATGTTAGATAGATGTCCTTAGCTACTAGACTATTCATCTTTTTCGGTGCGGTATTGCTCGCCGCTTGTCGAGCATATGTCGTCGTTCCCGCCGAAATGATTGCTGACCATGTGTTTGTTAATGGTGGAGTTTATACCGTCGACCCCAAACAACCCTGGGCCGAGGCGGTCGCGCTCGTCGATGGGCGGATTGCAATGGTTGGCAACAATCGCGATATACGTACTTTGATCGGGCCGAAAACCCAAATTACCGATCTCAGCGGGCGCATGTTGTTACCCAGCTTTGGCGACTCGCACTTGCACCTACTGTACGGCGGTGAAGTGGTATCATCGTGCCTATTGAGTTGGGCTGAGCAACCCGATGAAATTGCCCGACTGCTGCGTGCCTGCGCCGAGCATGACGAGGGTAATTCGGAGTCGTGGATTTTTGCAACCCGATGGGCCCGTTGGTCGTTTGCCGATGGCAATCCACCAGCAGAATTTTTAAACCAGTTATTCCCCAATCGCCCAGTGGTCGTCGAGGCGAGCGACGGGCATTCTTTTTGGGTTAACCAAGCGGCTCTAGAAAGGGCCGGTATCGACGACGGCACGCCCAATCCGGAGGACGGTTTGATCGCTCGCGATCCAGTCACCGGTCGCGCTACTGGGTTGATGCATGAATCCGCGATTCAGTTGATCACCGCGCGAATGCCGACTGTCACCGACCGAGACCGGTTAAAATTTATTCGGAAGGCGGTTGCGATGGCGCATGAATTTGGCATCACCGCGGCGATAGAACCGGGTTTGAACTTGCGCCAGGCAAAATTGTTTGCGGCGCTGGATGACGCAGGTGAACTGAATATGCGCCTCCTGTTGGCACTAACTCCACTGGGCTGGAAAATCGCCGCATTTGACGAGCGGATTTACGCGACGACAGCGCGCAGAGCCGAGGCTGAGAGCGAGCGAGTGGCGGCGCACTCGGTCAAAGTATTTGTCGACGGCGTCATTGAAAACGGGACTGCGCCGCTGCTTGAACCCTACAATGACGAATCGGTACAATCGCTGGATCTATTTTTCCCCGCCGACAAGCTTCAGGCATACTTTATTGGCCTCGATCGGCGTGGCATCAGTATCCATGTGCATGCCATTGGCGACCGCGGTATCAAACAGGCTCTGGATGCATTCGCCGGCATGCGCCGAGCCAATGGCATGTCTGATAACCGGCATTTGATGACCCATCTTCAACTGATTGACGAGATCGATATCCCGCGCTTTCAGCGTCTGAATATCATCGCTAGTTTTGCTACTTTGTGGGCCTATCCCGAGGAGTACAACCTCGAGATCTATCCGCCACTGATCGGTAAGGAGCGCGTCGAGCGGTTTTATCCGGTTGCAAGTGTCGCCGATACGGGCGCTAGGATCGCGATTGGCAGCGATTGGTCAGTCGAAGATATGAATCCATTTTTGGCGATTGAGGTGGCGCTAACACGCCAGGACCCGATAACTGATAGTGGGCCTGTTTTAAACTCTAATGAGCGTATTGATCTGGCTTCAGTACTCGAGGCATACACCAAAAATGTTGCCTATGCGATGAAGCTTGAAGATCAGATTGGTAGCATTGAGCCGGATAAATTCGCTGATTTAGTTGTGCTAGATCGTAATCTGTTTACCATTCCAGTAGAGCAAATTAGCCATACTCAGGTACTCATGACGCTGTTTAGTGGTCGTCAGGTGTTTGTGCGAGGTCTTGCTAAGCGAGAATTTCAGGCGCGTTAGGTGTGGCTCGGTAGATGCACTTGCGCCGCTTCCCGCATAGCCGCAGTGATAGGCATTGCGACTCTGGCCTGTAAATCAAAATAGACACTGGTGCTCTCTAGCGTAGCCGCCAATTCATCGCGACTAATATTTCGCATGTGATAGTTCACGGTTATGGATTTGTTGCCGACTTTAACTAGTGCCGCAGTGATATCAAGCAGGTCGCCCTCGGCGACTTCGGCTTGATACTCGATCAGGTGCCGCACATCCGCCCAGCCGATTTTTTCGGCTTTGGCCTGCTCACCGCTCCAGCCAAACACGCTGTGGAGAAAGTGGTACGACGCATCGTCGAACATGGCGATGTAGTGCCGCGTGGTCATATGTCCCATCAGGTCACAGAGACTGGGATGGCAAACGCCTTTGTAGACATTCATGACGGGATACTCCGGTGTGGTGAATTAGGCAAACTTTTTCAGGTTAAAGGTTTTACGGGCCTGCTCGGGCGTTTGAATGGCAGCCCCGAGCAACTCGAGAATTGTTCGTGCCCGTTCGACCAACTGCGCATTGGTCGCCAGGACCCCTCTCTCCAGATATAAATTGTCTTCAAGACCGACTCTGGCATGACCCCCGAGAATGGCAGACTGCGCCACCAAAGGCATTTCCATAGCGCCGAGGGCAAAGGCACTCCAGTTGGCATCGTCGGGTAGATTATCGACCATGGTTTGCACATTACGTGCCAGTGATTGGGCTCCCCACCGCACATCGAGGCAAATTTGAAATAGCGGAGGAGCATCGATCAGCCCTTCTTTAATCATCTGCTTGGCAAACCAAATATGCCCCAGATCAAAGGTTTCGAGCTCTGGTTTTACGCCAATATTTTGAAGTCTTTGGGTACCCAGGCGGAGCATGTTTGTTGTTGATATGTAGACATAATTATCCGCTGGGTAATTGAAAGACCCACAATCCAGAGTACAAATTTCTGGCAGCAACTCTTCGACGTGCGCCATGCGCTCAACCTGCCCGATGCAATCTGTCTGCTCAGAGAAATCTAGCGGTGCACTATCTGGGCCCAGATATAAATCGCCACCCATCCCTGTAGTGAGATTGATGATCACGTCGGTGTCACTGCTACGGATACGGTCGACCACCTCGCGATATAGGGTGGGATCGCGACTGGGGGCGCCTGTAGCCGGGTCGCGGACGTGAATATGGGCAACCGCAGCGCCGGCCTTTGCGGCCTCTATAGATGCCTCGGCGATTTGTTTGGGGGTGATCGGTAGGTGTGGCGTTTTGCTCGCTGCATCGGCGGATCCAGTTACTGCACACGTGATAATAACTGACCGATTCATTGCGTTAAATGTTGAGCCCAAAATTAATACCTTATATCGTTATTATTGTTTAGATCGTCGTATGGTTAAACTAATGCGGCAACAACGCCCTTTAAATTGCATTAGAATTTTCTGGACACACATCTACGTTGACGCTCTGCATAATGCAGCCAATTGGCTTTATTGGCAATCCGTTGAGCATGGCAGTTTGCGGTAATTCAGTAGTTTATGTAGGCCATGACTTATCATATTCCCCCCGCTCCAAGAAGCTGGCAGATTTGTTGCGCGGGCGGATCGATCATGCTGACGCGATCGCCGAGTTCCATCACCGACCTGCGTTGGTGGTTGAATGATTGCCAGGTTGGAAGCCCCTCACCGTTGGGATCGCCCTTTGTAGCGAAGTTTACCCAGTATGCCATGATGGTCTCACTTAGTTCGGCATCGATTTCGGAGGTTGGCAACCAATCATCATGAGTGCCAAACACATAGGGTAGTTCAGCACCATGATAGGCGCCTATTTGAGTGCCACTAGGGTTATCTCGAGCCCGAGTAAAGTAGTAGATGTAGGCGCTATCAGGATTTACATCATGCATTATCTTTGCTTGCTTTTGCGTAGGGCAATAATAGTCAACACTGTCGTCTAGCAACGCTAACTGCTCTCGCTTGCCGCGCACCGATGTTAATTCTAACGAGAGTCCTTGGTGAGTCTCGCTAGGGAACCACTTGCGCATGTATTGGCTGATATCGTTTTCGTCAGTATCCTCAGACGTGTACATAAGATTCTCGTCGGCATTACTACCGAGGAGGTATTTAGCAGGGTTGACTTTACCGGCCGCCATCAGTTTTGACGGAGTATCGGGCAACACATAGTTGTCGACAATGGCGTAAAAAGTTTTCTGTGATTTGTCGCCAAAGTGACGCATGGCAGTGTTATGCATTAAATCTGCAGGTATCGCGCGTAACTCGCTCAGTGTTTTGACGTCAAAGGCACTTGCGAGACTGGCGCCCATGGCTTGTTCTTGAGAATAAGTATTGGCGTAGCCGGAATTCGTTTCAAAACCGCCGCTTTGTTTAATGGCCTGATGATAAAGTCCTTTAGCTAGAGGGGAGACACTGAGGTAACCAATGTTTGCAGCGCCTGCCGATTCACCAAATATAGTAATGTTGCTTGGATCGCCACCAAACGAGGACACATTACCCTTGAGCCACTGCAAACCGGCAATTAGATCAAGCAAATGAAAGTTTCCAGACCGGTCACCGCTGTTTTGGGTAGCCATTTCAGGGTGTACAAAAGCGCCGAATATTCCCAGCCTATACGCCACTGAGACAACTACCACATTTTTTTTTGAAAGCTGATGACCTAGATAGTTAGGTTCATAGGTCCAACCGGAGAGGTTACTGCCCCCATAAAAAAACACCATAACGGGCAATTTGGCGTCTCTGTCTATTGTCGGTGCCCATATATTTAAGTACAGGCAGTCCTCACTTACAGCTAATGGGATAGGTGCTTTACCTCGGTCACCACCAAAAGCAGACATTACATCGCCGTACCAGTCGGTAAGATATGTATCCTGCATGCACGCTGCGGAGAACTCCGTCGCCTGCTGCTCTCCGGCGCGCGGGATTGGAGCACGCGGCGCCCGCCAACGTAAGTCGTCCAAGGGAGGTTGCGCGAATGGGATACCGCGAAAAACTGAGACTCCGTCTTCTAATTTCCCTACAAGGGTTTCGTTATTTGCTCTCGTTTCTATCCGTCCACGCTCTCCATCGGGTGGGGTGCAACCGATTAATGTTGAGAAAAGCATAAATGCCGCGATTGCAGATTTTATCAATTGTTTGTATTTCTCCAATATTCGACGCTTCTTTAGAGCAACTGCGCAATTACGTTTGGACATCAACCACTACGCAACCGCCAAAACCGCCATGCTCAATCAGCTGATGAGATTGTACCAACTGCTCTAGCGGCACTCTATGAGCGATGCGGTGCTTTAATACGTTCGCTGTCAGCGCTCGAGTGATATCCTCTATGGCATGCTGTTTAGCTGCTTCTGGCATGGCGTAAACGATAACTGTGCGCAGTGTTAAATCCATATACATCATGCGCAAAAATGGCAATTGTGGTTCTCTCACCTGACTCGACGAATAACTGGCGATAACGCCGCTTGTGGCGATGCAGTTGAGGATTTCGCCAAGATTGGCGCCAAACTCGACATCGATAACGCGCTCGACTGCCCTCCCGCCCGCGGCACGAAGGACTTCTTCGCCCCAACCGGGGTGGCGGTGGTTAACCACTGCGCTGGCACCGAGTTCTAGGCACAGTGACCGATCGATGTCATTGCTGGCGGTGGTGATAACTGAGGCGCCGGCTAGCAGTGCCCACTGAATAGCATAGTAGCCAACTCGTCCGGCACCGCCGGTAATCAGCAAGGTTTGGCCGCTGACGTCGCCATCGGCAAACACGCAGCGGTGTGCCGTCATAGCTGGAATGCCGAGGCAGGCTCCGACGTCGAATCCAGTATTTTGTGGCAGTGTCACTGCGCGACTTGAGTCGAGTGCAACATAGTCTGCTGCCGTACCTAATTGGCGGGCGAATTGCGCTTGATAGACCCATACGCGCTGTCCAATTCGATCACTGGATACGCCTTCTCCGACCGCTTCGATAACGCCGGCACCGTCGCTATGGGGAATCACAAGGCCTGCATCGAGTAAATTGGGAAAGGCCCCCGCGCGTTTTTTCACATCCGATGGGTTAACGCCACTGGTCGCCAGTTTGACCAGCACACCGCCGGATTCAGCGGTGGGAGTGGGTTGATCGCCTACCTGAATAACCTGAGGTGCCGCGCCGAAGGTTTCAAACCATGCTGCTCTCATATTTAGTTCCTTATTATTGACGGACTTTACCCTTGGTTAGTCTAACCAGTTGGATAGCCCTTCAGTATGACCGTCTAGGGGGATTGCCTGTCCGGAAATGTGTCGGCCGGCTTTGGAGCAAAGGAAAATAACGGTCTTGGCGATATCCTCCGCTTCGACGAATACCCGTAGTGAGTTTTGGCGTAGATAGACATCCCGAATAGCGGCTTCTGATAGGCCGCGTTGCTCGGCATCCTTGGCGATCACGGAGTCGATGCGGGGGCCGTTGACACTGCCGGGGCAGAGTGCGTTGACGCGAACGCCAAACGGGCCGAGTTCCATGGCCCAGGTTTTCGTAAGCCCGATCATCGCCCATTTTGCCGCTACATAGGGCGAGCGCAATGGAAAACCAAATAGCGCCGCGTTTGATGCCATATTGAGCATGCATCCGCGCGCGGCCTTTAGCAGCGGTACGGCTTGGCGGGATACATAAAATAAGCTGTTCAGATCGGTGTCGAGGGTGCGCTGCCAATCATGTGGATCGATATCCTCGAGCGCTGCAGTGGGACCGGCGACGCCGACGTTATTCACCAGGATATTTAGCCGTCCATAGAGCTCGTTAATGTCGCGGTATAGCCGATCCACTTGGTCGATTTGTGCGACATCGGCAACTGTGGTGGTTATGTGTGGATAATCGCGCGCAACATTGGCAATTGCCGTTTCGCAAATATCGCAAATGTGCACTTGTGCGCCATCGGCAAGAAAGGCTTTGGCGATTGCCAATCCAATACCAGATGCGCCTGCCGTTATGAGTACGGTTTTTTGCTTATGCATAATCTAGCCAATCGCTGTGGCGTTAATTTTTCAGTAAGTTAACAATTATTTCACCGTTTTTCATTACGAAAACCGGATTTTCTAATGCTGATATATCCCCTATGGGATTTCCGCGTACTGCGATAACGTCGGCTAATTTGTCGGCTTCGAGGGTGCCAATGCGGTCATCCCACTGAAGTAATTCTGCAGCCACGCTGGTGCCGGCTTTAATCGCTTCCATCGGGCTCATGCCAGCCTCTACCAACGTGGCAAATTCTCGTGCACATAAAAACGATTCGACGGCATATCCGCAGAGATCCGAACCGACGACAATTTTTACACCGGCTTGATGAGCCTCGCCAATCATTGTAAGCCATGCATCTCTAAAGGATAAGTAGAAATCGTCGTTTTTAGTCTGTTCTAGAAGCTTGCCGCTGTTGGCATAGTAATCGCCGACATAGATGGTCGGCACATAATAGGTGTTGTGTTTTACCATAAGAGTAATTGATTCTCGATCGAGAAAGCTGCCGTGCTCGATCGATCGTACACCGGCGATAATCGCCTGATTGATGCCTTCAGT
>JAPKCN010000269.1 GCA_028822945.1 Porticoccaceae bacterium
TATTCAAGTTACGCCAAACCTGAGGGTAGCGAGTTGTCAGCAAAAACCGACCAGCATGTTCTGTACTATCATCGCATCGGCACGCAGCAACGAGATGACGAGGTCATTTTTGGTGCGACAAACGCACAAAAACACCGATATGTGTCTGCCAGCGTTAGCCAAGATGATCGCTATTTGGCCATTTCTGCCGCCGCCTCGACCTCGGGTAATCGCTTATTCTTACAAGATTTAGTCGAGCATGACAGCCAACTAGTAACGCTGCAAGATAATCTGGCATCAGATACTTTGTTACTCGAAAACCAATCCGGCCAGCTATATTTGATGACCAACCGCGACGCGCCCAACAACAAAATTGTAACGGTCGATGCGACAGCGCCGAGCGCCGCCAACTGGATAGACTTAGTGCCCGAAACAGAGCACGTACTCAGCGCATCGACCGGCGGCGGTTATATTTTTACCGAGTACATGGTAGACGCTGTATCAAAGATTTATCAATACGACTACGGGGGTGTATTAGTCCGCCAGATACCGCTGCCCGGTGTTGGCAGCAGCACAACCCTGTCTGGACGACGGCAGGACAATACCCTGTATTACAGTTTTAGTAACTATAAGACACCCGAAACAATCTATGCCCTCGATGCCAATAGTGGCGAAGTACAGATCCATAATCGATCAGGCGCAGCGTTTAACAGCGAAGATTATGTTTCGAAACAGGTTTTTTATAGCTCGCCCGATGGCACCCGAGTGCCAATGATCATAACGCATAAAAAAGGTCTTGAACTGAATGCGAAAAATCCAACTATACTATACGGCTATGGCGGCTTTAACATTAGCCTAACGCCGCGCTTTAGTATCGCCAGAGCACTTTGGATGCAACAGGGTGGGATTTATGCAGTGGCTAATCTGCGCGGTGGTGGCGAGTATGGCAAGCACTGGCACGACGCTGGGACCCAACAACAAAAGCAAAATGTGTTCGACGATTTTATTGCCGCGGCGCAGTACCTGATCGATCAAAACTACACCTCGAGCGATCACCTGGCACTTAGTGGCGGCTCAAATGGCGGTTTGTTAGTCGCTGCAGTGATGATCCAAAGACCGGATTTAATGGCGGTTGCCCTACCGGCGGTTGGCGTTTTGGATATGTTGCGCTACCACAAATTTACCGCGGGTGCCGGTTGGGCCTACGACTATGGGACTGCCGACCAATCAGCCGAGATGTTTCAGTATCTGTACAACTACTCGCCAGTGCACAATGTAACCGAGGGCGTCGCCTATCCCGCCACCCTAATTACCACCGGTGACCACGACGACCGCGTGGTGCCAGCGCACTCCTTTAAGTTTGCAGCCGAATTGCAGAGCAAGCAAGGGAGCATAGCGCCGACACTCATTCGCATAGAAACCGACGCCGGCCACGGTGCCGGTACCCCAGTTTCAAAGACCATAGAAAAGTATGCCGACATCTATGCATTTACGTTTCACAATATGGGAATAAAAACCCTAGACTTTAAATCTACTAGTTGCATTGGCGATTTGAAAAATATTAGCTTTCTCACAAAAGCTTGCTCAGACAAAAAAAAGTGAACTTAGATGCACCCGCAATCGCCACTCAAACGTCAAATTAAACTTAAACTTGGCCTTTTACCGCTATGTCACTACAAATCTATATAAATATGAATTACGGCATCATGTAACGTCTGTTATTTAAGTGTGCATCTGCAATCGACAAAGTGCTTTATCTGTAAGATATCGATCGGCCTTAGCCGTCTAGCAACGTAAATAGATGATCCTGTGGTGCGATAAATTTATTGACTAGTTAAATAATAAAATATGATTGAGAGAGCAATGGATTCATGCCGTATTTTCCAGCTTTGGCGCATCGACGTGGGGTATCCGTCACGGAGTGTTAATACCACTTCAATTGCAACTGCAGAGATCACAACCGCTAAGCCACAACTCTCAAGAACTCGCATCCTTTCATCAAGGATCAAACAAAATCGACTCTCCAAGCAGGTTCCTGAGCACCCTTTTTGCGCCACAATAATGGCGCATAGACAGCTCAGCGCTTCTTCATTGTCATGTGCAACCGATTTTTGCTCTACAAATTACTCTGACCGAACTATGAATTTCACTATTTCAAAACATGTTTAGCGTATTTTGGAGATGGAGTTATGGAACAACAGGCAATCGTATACA
>JAPKCN010000270.1 GCA_028822945.1 Porticoccaceae bacterium
GGCGGGGTAAGGCTATGGCGAGCGCAATAGAAAAATCGGTAAGGACAGTCGTGACCAAAGCGGTAGGTGTCGTAGCCAGGATGAACCGTAAAAGAATGCCTAAGCTGGATGCGGGGAACCCCTATCTTATTGGCCTCAATCAGCCGATGACGGAAGAAAAAACGATCGAGTCACTGATCGTAGCTGGAGAGATACCGCGAGAGCTTGATGGTCGCTATATGCGCATAGGCCCGAATCCTGTTTTTGCACCAGACCCCAACAGCTATCATTGGTTTACCGGCGAAGGAATGGCCCATGGGGTGCGTATTAAAGATGGCGCCGCTCTTTGGTACCGTAATAGATGGATTCGGTCTAATATAGTGAGTAAGTCTTTGGGCGAAGAGCCGGCGCTAGGTGCGCGAAATCCTAGATCCGATAACGCGAATACGAACATCATTGGTATCGATGGCCGTACCTTTGCGATAGTCGAAGCTGGCGCTTTTCCTGTGGAGCTAGAAGACGGCCTTGATACCCTAAAGCACAATCCATTCGATGACACGCTTGGTGGTTCGTTTTCTGCTCATCCTCACCTAGATTTAGCGACTGGCGAGAGGCATGCTATTTGCTATGACGCTATGTCGCAAGATCAAGTCTGGCATGTGGTACTTGATTCCAATGCTCAGGTCATCCGGCGTGAAGCCATTGCGGTCGCCGGTGGCCCTTCAATTCACGACTGTGCGATTACCAAAAATTACGTGTTAGTGTTTGATTTGCCGGTGACCTTTTCTATGAGTTCGGTCTTGGCAGGGCATCGCTTTCCTTATAAATGGGATAGTGATCATTCTGCGCGAGTTGGCCTATGCCCGCGCAACGGCAGCGGTAAAGACACGATATGGTGTGATGTTGATCCGTGTTATGTTTTTCATACAGCCAATGCTTATGAGGAGGCAGATGGCAGCGTCATTGTAGACGTGGTTGCTCATGAGACGATGTTTGCCAATAGCGCCATTGGGCCAGATTCAAAGCGCTCGCGCCTAGAGCGTTGGACAATTGACGCCAAAACACAGTCTGTGCAGCGCAAAGTGTTGCATGATCATAATCAAGAATTTCCCAGGGTTAACGAAAACTACAGCTGCAAACTAACTCGGTATATCTACTCTGTGGCATTGGCGATGGACGCCGACGATGAAATTCTATCCAGGCCCGGTACTGAATTGTTTAAGCACGATGTGCAATGCGGTGAGGTCCAAGTTCGTGACTTCGGCGCTAACCGGCATCCGGGAGAATTTGTTTTTGTCGCGGATGAGTCAGCGGAAGAGCAAGGCGAAGATGTCGGATGGCTTATGGGTTTTGTGGTTGATCTCGAAAACCAAAGTACTGAGTGAGTTATACTTAATGCGAAAGATTTTTGCGGTGAACCCCAAGCGCAGATTCATATTCCTCATTGTATTCCTGGCGGATTTCATGGCAATTGGGTTTAGTTTTTTTGTTTGAATAAAGATGGTGCCGCTCTTCCGTATATCTCGTTACTGAAACCAATCTTCTACTTTCGGAGATCGTTTCTACCGGTGTTAGTAGTCATAAAGCCCCTTGATTTATAGGGCTTTGAGGATTGCTGCGGGTTTCTCCAGAGTTTGCAAGAGGTGGGGGAGTTGAATGCTCATCTCGAACCAGTGTTGTATGAATGTATTAGCTTTATTTAGTTGGGCAATACCATCAAATAGTCTTGTCACTTCACTCTCTTGCTAGATATTAATCCCTCCCCCTTCCCTTTGAGCTGTCATTATTTTGATGAGGATTGCCCATTTCGAAATATCGTACTGCGAGATTGATCTATATCTTCAATTTGAGCGTTGTTCGGGAAGTAGACCGACAGTTACATAAAAATCAGATAGCTAGGATAACTGTAATTAAGGCTTAGGATTTGGTTGATGTGCTCATGTTTATCTATTAGAGTTAAAGTGCAAATAAGCTGTACCTAGAGTGTCGCGTGGGTTTGATTAATCAAACATGCTGGCACAGTGATAATAAAATATGTAGGGGTCATATATGAACTATATCTTACCTGCCGACGATTACGTTGGCATATCCTTTTGGCTTATATCAATGGCGCTAGTTGCCGCCACGGCGTTTTTCTTTATCGAGCGTGACCGTGTTGCGGGCAAGTGGAAAACATCACTTACCGTATCAGGGCTTGTTACGCTAATTGC
>JAPKCN010000078.1 GCA_028822945.1 Porticoccaceae bacterium
CAAGCCTATGCACTACAGCGACCAAATAGTCTGGAATAGCAATGGCTTGGTGCCCGCGATTGCGCAAGAAGTGGGTTCGGGTCGCATTCTGATGATGGCGTGGATGAACCGCGAAGCGTTGTCTACAACGGTGCGCGAACAACGCGCGGTCTACTGGTCGCGGTCGCGCAACAAACTCTGGCGCAAGGGCGAGGAATCTGGCAATGTTCAACGGTTGCATGAACTGCAGCTAGATTGTGACAACGATGTGATTGTATTACAGGTCGAGCAGATTGGCGGTGTAGCCTGCCACACGGGTCGGGCGTCGTGTTTTTATCGCGTACTGCGCGACGGCGAATGGTGCAACAGCGAGCCAGTAATCATCGACCCAAAGGATATGTACGCATGACTGAAGATGTATTGGCGCGATTAACGGATGTGTTGGCGCAGCGCAAAAGCCAATCGAAAACTAATTCTTATGTCGCTTCACTGCACAGTGGTGGACTGAATAAAATTCTCGAAAAAGTCGGCGAGGAAAGCGTTGAGACTATCCTCGCAGCTCGCGACGCCGAGGTCAGTGGCAGCAATAAGCAATTGATTTGCGAGACCGCAGATCTGTGGTTTCACAGCTTGGTTATGCTCTCTCACCTAGGTACAGACGCGGCAGCGGTACTTGCGGAATTGGATCGACGCTTCGATCTGTCTGGACTCGAAGAGAAGGCCAAGCGCGACACACATTAACCAATGAGGAGTAAACAGATGGGTTTTGGTTGGCAGGAACTACTTATTATATTAGCCATTGTAGCGCTGGTGTTTGGCACTAAAAAACTTCGTAGTATCGGCTCGGATGTCGGCGGCGCTGTCAAGGGATTTAAAGATGCCATGGCACCCGAGGAGGGTGCCAGTGCGGCTGAAAAACCCCCCGAGTCGGTGGCTAGCAGCAATAAAGCCAGTACCGAGTAAGCTTATGGCGCGGTCATATCTGCAACGCACGGAAAACCGGCGCACGCATGTTTGATATAGGCTTTACCGAGTTGGTGGTGATAGCCGTGGTCAGCTTAGTGGTCATGGGTCCCGAGCGGCTCCCTGAGACGGTCCGCAGCATCAATCTATGGATTGGACGCGCCCGACAGGCGCTATCAAGCGCGCGTAAAGAACTCGAAAATGAGGTTGGTATGGACGATATCCGCCAACAACTGCACAACGAAGAAGTCATGCGCGATCTTGCCAATGCCCAGCGCGACACCGAAGAGTTGGTCGCAAACGTCAAGGCAGCCCCCGGAGACCGTCCCGGCACATGAGTGAAGAACAACTTTCCAGCCAGCCCTTTATCTCTCATTTGATTGAATTTCGCGACCGTGCACTGCGCGCTGTCGTCGCTGTCTTGGTGATTTTTACGGGGCTATTTTCGTTTAGTAGCGAACTTTATCTCTACGTGTCAGCGCCGATTCGAAAATTTATCCCAGAGTCGTCAAGTATGATTGCGACCGAGGTAGCATCGCCTTTTTTGACGCCGTTTAAATTGACACTGGTACTATCTGTCTTTGCCGCTATGCCCTACATTCTTTATCAGGTGTGGGCATTTTTGGCACCGGGACTCTACCAGCGCGAGAAAAAAGTTGCCCTACCGCTGTTTTTTTCTAGCGTCGCATTGTTCTATGCCGGTATGGCATTTGCCTACTATGTGGTGTTTCCGCTGGTGTTTATGTTTTTTGCTAGTATCGTACCCGAGGGCATTATCATCATGCCCGACATCCGCAGTTACCTCGACTTTACTTTGAAGTTATTTTTTGCCTTTGGCATTAGTTTCGAGATTCCTATTGCCGTCGTAATTCTCTCCTGGATGGGCGTTGTCGACCCCAACCGATTGGCACAAAAACGACCCTATGTGTTTATCCTATGCTTTGTTTTTGGCATGCTCCTGACGCCGCCAGACGTGATTTCACAAACGCTATTGGCAATTCCGATGTGGTTGCTGTTTGAATTGGGGATTGTCTTCGCCCGACCGTTGTATCGCGAGGCAGCCGATAAAGTACCGTAAAGGCGCCCGGTCCAAGCTTGGTACTCTAACCAAATAGCGCAGCCTTTAGAGCGCTATGGTAGCCATCTCGGCTGCGCCGAGACACATCGGCATCCGGTGCCATCGCTTCAAACGCGTGAAACCCCCCGTCGATGACCGCAAAGTCAGTCGCTACCCCGGCATAAGCAAGGCGCTCGGCATAGTCCCGATTTTCGTCGGCAAATAGATCCAGCGCACCGACGCGCATGTACACCGCTGGTAATCTCGACAGATCATTGCATCGCGCTGGCGCAGCATAGGCCGAGGTGGAGGCAGCGCCACCATCGCGCCCGAGGTAGAAATGCCAAGCGCGTTGGTTAGACTCGCGACTCCACACCTTCGACTCTGCAAACGCGAAACTCGACGCTGTGGTATTGCGGTCGTCTAACATCGGACACCAAAGTAATTGAAACAGCAATTCGACCTCGCCACGATCGCGTGCCGCCAATGCCAATCCGGCCGCTAGGCCACCGCCGGCACTGAGCCCGCCAACCGCCAAGCGTGTGCTGTCTATCTGCAAATCCTCGGCGCGTTTAAACAACCAGAGCAGTGCTGCATAAGCATCGTCGAGTGCCGCAGGAAAAGGCTGTTCTGGTGCTAGGCGGTAGTCCACCGACAGCACTGCACAGCCAACATCGGCAACCAACTGGCGCACATGATAATCATCCTGCTGCAGACTGCCGACACAATAGCCACCGCCGTGAAACCACAGCATCGCAGGTAGTCTTCGAGAGGTCTCAGCGGGCCGATATAAGCGCACTAGTAGCTGCTGTTGCGGGCTGACCTGAACTTGGTGATCCTCACTGACTACCCCAAGAACCGGTGCTCTATCGGCATCGATTTGGGCGCTCATAGCTTTAAACGTCTCTCGACTCGCGGGTAAGTCGCTCCAGATATCGAGTTGTGGGAATGCTTCGAGGAATACTGCCAGCTCCGGATCCAGCTTATTTTCGCCCACGGTAATAACTCCTTTATCAATCTATGAACTGAAGTACAGCATCCATTAGCGCAACTGTGACCTTAGTCAAAGCTCAAGATGACAGAACTTCACCGCCAATGTAGAGCCATATGCCAGTGGCGCATGTAAAAACTGACTTTTCATGCAGAATCGAGGGGCCACTGGCACTTTGGTCGGTGGCGCGAAAATCGACCCAACCGGTATTGCCGTCGACACCCGACGCAAAAATTTTTAGCGCTGTCCAATTGCGCGTTACAACCGACAAATCGGCCGCGATTAGTCCCTTGGCAGTCGCCGGAAACCAGGTTTGTAATAAATAGTCACCATAGCCACCCAGTGCATAGGCGGTATACCGAGAGCGCACCAATTGCTCGGGTGTGACAGAGCTGCGGCGACCGTCGAGGAGAGGTTTGCAACAGTCGCTGAAACTCTCTCGACTGCCACACCGACAAGATTTTCTCATGGTGGTGGAAGATCGTGTTGACTAAGATTAGAATCATACCTGATTTGTATTTGTAGAGAAGCAATTTAACATGCCAAGTTTAGATATTGTCTCCGAAGTAGACAGCGCCGAGATATTAAATGCCACCGACAATTCAACCCGCGAAATCGCAACGCGTTTCGATTTTCGCGGCGTCGATGCGAGTATCCACTACAACAAAGAACAGGTACTAATCAGTGCTGAGGCCGACTTCCAGTGCCAGCAACTGCTAGATATTTTTCGCGGCCAGTTAATTAAGCGCAAGATCGAGCCAAGTGTCATGACCTACGACGAGCAGGCACTGCACAGCGGCAAGACCTTCTCTATACCGGTATCGTTAAAAAACGGTATCGACGGCGATGTATGCAAAAAGATTGTTAAACTGATAAAGGAGAAAAAACTCAAGGTTCAGGCGCAAATTCAAGGCGATCAAGTGCGGGTTACCGGCAAAAAGCGCGACGACCTGCAGAGCGTTATGGCGCTGGTGCGTGAGGCCGACCTCGGCCAGCCCTTTCAATTCAAGAACTTTAAGGACTGACATCAGCCTCGGTCCGCAACGTTACCACACAGCTCGATCGGCGAGTGCTTACAGGTCTGGGGTAAAGGTCATCGATAGGGAGTTAACGCAGTGTCGGGTATTTTTTTCGGTGTAGCGCTCTCCCTCAAACACGTGTCCCAAATGACCATCGCAGTGGGCGCAGAGAATCTCTATGCGACGCCCGTCGGCGTCAGCGGCGCGGCGCACTGCGCCGTCGATTTCATCATCAAAGCTTGGCCAACCACAATGCGCCGAGAACTTACTCTGAGACTGATATAACGCCGTGCCGCACTGTTTGCAGCGATAGACACCTGACTCGAAGTGGTCGGTATACTGTCCGGTAAACGGTGCCTCGGTCCCTTTTTCTCGTATGATGTAACGCTCTTCGGGTGTCAGGTCATTTAACGCTTTGCTCATAATGTTTCCTCTGTAATAATCGATCTATCAGCTGCTAATCCTGCACCGCATACCAGATTTTTTCCATCCCCTGCTGCAAATATGCCAGTGTATCGCAAGTTTTTAGCGGTACGCTTCGCCCGTAGTTATCTACAATATGTCCGTCAGCTCCAAACAGTTTGACCGCGTCAAATGCTGGATGCCCAAAACCTGCGTATTCCCAGTCGATAAAAAATAGACCGCGATCGCACAGTAAGATGTTCTCTACCACCAAATCGTGATGGCACAGTACTGGGGTCCACTCGGCATTATCGATTGCATGGGCGGCCGCTGCTAGCGCCGTCCAGTCGAGTTCGCGCAAGCGGGCAGCGGGCAGTTGCCGAGCAAATACCTGACAGTGTCGCAGATAACTAAAACGCGCCGCATCGGGTAGTGCCAGCGCGTGAATTTGCGCCAAGTTATGCAGTGCTTGGCGGCGTAAAGTCGGGGTTTGCAACATCTCCGCAGTTACTGTTTGAGCGGCAATATAATGACTCACCTGAACGCCTGCGTCGATCAACAACACATCTGGCACATAGGTCGCATCCGCCAAAGCGCGGTGGACACTAATCTCCCGCTGGCGGTCGATACCCAGGTGGTAGCTATCTTGGCGATTGATGCGCACCACTGCACGATCGTCGCCATCGGCAACTAAGAAGCTCTGATTGGTCAACCCGCCATGCAGCTGGCAGACCACCTGAGGCCGACCAGTGGCATGCCAGTTACCCGTCGGCTGCCAGTCGGTCCAACGGTTCAGCGTCTGCTGCAGTAACTGCTGTGCCCTGCTGTCGATAAGCTTCTCTCCATCGCCAATATCCTACCACTGACAATATCAGATATAGCGCAAACAGCCCAGCCGTCTGATAGAGCTCGCGATCAATATACAGGTAGATCGACAGGCTGTTAATAACCAGCCAGTAGAGCCAATTCTCCAGCACTTTGCGGGCTACCATCAGGGTCGTTGCGACACTCGCCCAAGTAGTGAGTGAATCCAGATACGGCAAGCGAGAATCGGTATAGGCGGTCAGGGCATAACCGGAGATAGCGCTAGCAGCGATCACCGCGCCTATAGTCGCGAAATGCTGTCGTGGCGACCATCGGCAAATAACCACCCCACTATGCTCGACGCCACCGCGCTGCCAGAGATACCAGCCGTAAAAAGCCATCGTCATGTAATAAACGTTTAGGGCCGATTCCATGTAAAGACTGACGTCGCCGAAAATCCAAACGTACAACGCAGTGCTGATAAAGGCACAATACCAGCAAAGACTGTTTTCGCGCATCGCGAGCACAAGGTAGGCGATCGCCAATAGCATTGCTAAAGTCTCTAAGGTGACCCATGCTAGCATCGCTTACAACGCCTCGTAACCGGGAATAATCTTCATCACATACACCGCCATATGATACTCGCGATAGCACTCAGCAATCGTTTGCTGTACCGCTTGCATAGAATATTGATACTCGCCCTGCACCACAGTGCTAGTCGGAAAGGTAGTAATCTTCAAATGGTCGAAGCGATTGATGCGCTCAATGAAACCCTGAATCGGCGGAATGAAATCCTCTCGGTTGGGATACATACTAATATCGATGGTAACTTGCATATTAAGCGTCTACTTTATGCGATCTAGATAACTATTGCTAAGCGGTTAAAAACCGTATTGACCGCTCACTCCGAATACCCGAGGTTCGCCCATTTGGTAATAGGGCTCAGTCTCATAGTATTTTCGGGGATCATTACCAAATCCACCAAAACCGCGCACGATGACCTCCTCATTAGTGAGATTTCGCGCCCACACTGATATGTCCCAAGAGCTAGATGCATACACCAGATTAGCATTGAGCAATTGATAGGACTGACTCTGCTCGTCGTGACTAGAGGACAGATAAAAACGGTCTTTACCCTCCAAATCTAGGCTCAACGAGACGTTATCTGATATTTGCAACTGCCCACCTACGGCAAATTGATACCGTGGCGCATGAGCCTGTTGTCGACTGTTCAGCGTCTTTGCAAGCGGCGTATCATACTTAGTATCCAGCCAACCTAGGCTAGCGAAAAAATTTAAGTTCTCCCCCTGAGCCCACAACGCTTCGATTTCAATACCAAAGTTACTACCTTTTGCCGAATTGCCGAAGTAATCAGTAAAGTCGCTGGCATTGCTGTCCGTACGAGATTGCACCAATGATTGCTTAATTTGAATGTCTCTACGCTGCTGGTAAAAACCCGCTAACTGCGCCTGTAACCGTCCGTCCAGCCAAATACCCTTCACGCCCGCCTCAAAATTCCACATCAGTTCGGTATCAAATTCGCGATCTGCTGGCGATAATGACGGGGCACTGTTCACACCTCCCGCTTTGTAACCGCGGGATATTAACGAGTAAATCATAGTCCGTGGCGACGTCTGATATTGTAACGCAATGCGACCACCCCAAAGACCCTCATCGACGCTGTGAAGGACGGCATCGCTATCGCTGTAGTCAGCACTCCGATTCTCAAATCTTATGCCGGTCAACAGAGTCAACGTGTCACTTAGGTGCGTATCTAACTGACCATAGATCGCGCGACTTTCAGTTTCAAAACTGCTCCTGAACCCATCAGGAAGATAGGTATATTGACGCATAAGCTGTTCATCCTGGCTACGTGCATAAACGCCGAATACCCAATCGGCGGACTGACCGAGAACTTGTATTGGATGCTGCGACACCCAGCGTACGTCTATTGATCCGTTGTATCGATCGCGCAGATAGTTATCTTCAGAATTATATCCCCAACCAGCACATGCTTGCCCTGTACATATATCGGGGAAAGCCCAGTCTTCATCATAACCATATTCGAGATCAGTGTCGGCGACACTAATCAATGCGACCCATTCGTAGGCGTCGTGTCCACGCCATTTTGTTTCGACTGCTACAGCGCTAGATTTCTGGCGATCATGTCCGGGTTTATCCGACAGTGTGTGACGAGTATTATCAAGTGAAAACCCATCGTAACCATTGTCAGCGTCGACGTGAAATAGGGTAAATTTAGTGTCCAGATTGTCACTTACTCGCCAGGTAAAAATTGATCTTAAGCTAAGTTCATCGATATCGTCGGTATCATCACGCTGTAAGAAATCATTTATAACGTAGCCGTCGCTACTATGGCTTTGAACCGCCAGACGATAATTTACAGTTGGGCTAAGAGCACCGCCAACCGCCGCGGAAATAGTCTGTGTATTAAAACGGCCCATCGCTAATGCCACATTACCGCGGGTTTCGATGGTCGGTTGATTAGCTTTTAGTGATACCAGACCTGCAAGGGCGTTAGCGCCATAGAGAGTACCCTGCGGACCACGCAAAATTTCTACCTGTTGCAGATCCATAGTTGTCGCGGCGCCCGCAATACCAGTGAAGTCGATCCCATCTACGAGCACGCCGACACTGGGGTTAAGCGGTTCAATAAATTGACTACGCTCACCAATCCCGCGAATTTGAATAAATCGGCCGCGTGACGCGCCACTGGAAAAATTCACATTGGGCGCGACATTTAATAATTGTGCTAGATGTTTAGCCTGACGGCGATCAATGATATTTTTATCGAGCACCGTTAAGCTGGCAGGCGTTGTTAGTAAAGTGGTGTCGCGAAAATCAGCTGTCACCATAATTTCAATGAGTTGGGGATCTGCCAGCGACAGACTAGCCAATACGAGTAATGCGCTTACACAAGTTGCTTTGATTCGTGCGCTCTGGCTGCCTCGAGTGATGTTTTTTGGATTTAGCTGATACTTCATATGGTGCCTCAATGACCTAACTAATGAGACCCAAAAATTACAGACGCGTCACGGGAACGGTGAAGATCCTATTCCTACGCCGGCATTATCCGGG
>JAPKCN010000271.1 GCA_028822945.1 Porticoccaceae bacterium
CCGCGATGCCAAATCTGCTCTAGATTAGCTCGGGCAAACGCATCGGGGTCAAAACTATCGATCGGTTCAGCCACCGAGATTGGCCTCGCTGGGCTAGTAGCACTCCGCAGTGCCTGCCAAGTCGCTATATTTCGCGGCCACCCCGCTGGACTGTCGCCATTCGACATCGAGCGCGCCACCTGCTTAATATCCAGTCCTAATTGCTGGATTAAACTCGAGTTGTTGTATACCACGTGCTCTAAAAATATTTTATTTTCCAGTGCCACACAGTTTGCTATGACCAACACTTCCACGGTTTTGCCGGTCGCTGGACCGTATTTGCTGTCACCATCGTTAATACCGCGAATAATTGTCCTATGCGAGGTGTGATATCCAATCTCATCATTACCCGCCCAAATTACCTCATCGGCAATCAGCTCAATGTTTGAAAAAGCCCTGGTGGTATCTTGCGTATCGGCGATAATCTTTTGGTTGCCTAACTGCAATCCATAATCGTCGTAGACAACCGATGTGTCGGTGTAGGTGTTGGCGATATAATCAATCTGTCTATCTTCCCAAATTTTAAAGGTGATGCGGACAATATAATCTACGATATTTTTATAGGTTTGCTCAAAGTTGCGCATCGACTGGGTGGGGCCAAACTCCGTGGGAATACGCACCTCATTTTGAGTATATCCAGCCCCCATACCGGATCGGCCAAGATAACTGTCCAGCGAGATATCGAAGTTGTTCGGCATGTGCACGCGACCAAGTGCCGCTGCGAGTGTTGGTTTATCGATCGCCATCCTAATCCCCTAATAGTTTTTAATTCCGTTGCGCTAGCTTGCCGAATATTGGCTCATTAGCGCTTACTATCTCATTCTCTGTATCATTTTAGCGGACTTCAGCGAAAGTCAGCGTCGAGAACAATTCAGTCATTCTCAACTGCGTTTCATCTACCCTCTTGCCGAGCAATCACCACAAGCGTTGTGTCCATCCAAAAACCGCCCTCACCTTACTGGACTTCGAAGCGCAAAAAGCGCTAAAACGAAACTCATACTAGAGCATGTGACCGAATGCCGTATGCTACTCGGCGGTTCATGTCGCAGTAAAGAGACCGTACGTAAATCAGCGGCATTAGTTCATATAGTCTGAACTGCAGCGGCTACCAAATGCCGACAAATGCACTTAAAATTGCGTGTTGATGGTTTATCTAATAACCCCGTTCAAGGCGGCAATAAGGTGTAAATAACCGATATGGATATTGAAGTATCTGTACTCCGAATGCAAATCATGACTAAACTTCATCGGTGAATTTTAAATTGAACATGCACTGTATATAGTCACATACAGAGTGAGCAGTTTTTTTAATCAAATAAAATCAGTATATGTTGACTTTTTAAGACGCCCGATACGTATACTCTGTTTGACACACAATGCATTCGAAGTCACAATACTTAGCAATTCCATTTGGCTTGATGCGCTCCGCGTGCTCAACCAGAATTCTGTGCAGTTTGTCGTGAAATGTTAAATACCAAAAAAACATCAGCAATCCATCGAAGGGGAAATCAAATGAGTGGTTCAAATCTGGTAAGAAAAACTGCTTTAGCAGTTGCAATTTCAAACGTAATTGTTGCGTCTATGGCACATGCAGCGCAGATTGAAGAGATCGTGGTGACCGCAACAAAAAGAGAAGCAAGCATGCAAGACATACCGATGTCAGTGTCGGCGATTTCTGGCGAGAACCTCGCTTCAATGGGTATTGAAAATATTCAAGACATTGAAAAAGCGATTCCCGGCATGAAGATTCGCGATGTGGGAAATCATCCAAAACTTATTATTCGCGGCGCTGGCTCTGCGGGCACAACGGATGTTGCTGTGCCTATTTACAACGACGGACTCTATCGCCCAACAGCTAGTCAAGGTTTGGCGAGCTTTGTCGATGTGGAGCGCATTGAAGTATTGCGCGGCCCCCAGGGAACTTTGTTTGGCCGCAATACGCTCGGCGGACTTTTGAACGTGATTACAAAAAAGCCGTCGACTGAAGGTCTAGATACCGGACTTTCTGTCTCGATCGGCGACTACGATTTGCGCAAATTTCAGGGCTTTGTAAACGTCCCGCTGAGCGACTCAGTGGCCGTGCGGTTAACCGCAACCGATACCACGCATGATCCGTACGTCGAGAACACCTTTGATTCCAAC
>JAPKCN010000272.1 GCA_028822945.1 Porticoccaceae bacterium
GCTAAACGACTCGGGATGAACTTGGGTAGTGACGGCGCTGTATTTTCTTCGCGATGGTGATTTATACGAGTTGACGAAGGGTTCTTTGATTGTAGGCTATCAAAAGGAGCGGTCGTCCGCGCAGCGATTGGGGCAGTTAGAACTTTTTTAACCGCCCGCGGTTTTACTTATTTTGGTTGGTTAATGAGTCGCCAAGAAACGCAGAAAGCTAAGGAATTTGTACCATAACTCATCCGCTTTGCTTGCCAGCAGGCAAAGCGATTTTAACGCTACATTAACGATCGATCTCGTAAGCGAACAAGAGCGGTGTTCTATGACTAATAAACCTAGCGATCGGCAGTTATTATCGCGTCGCGCGTTTGTTGGGAATACAATTGCTGGGTTAGGGGGAATGACTGTCGCTGGGCGAGCGCTGGCTGCGGGATTGAGCACTAGCAACAGTGAAGTTAACTCCATGACGGCTCTGCAATTGTCGAGCGCGATCAAAGCGAAACAGGTTTCTTGTAAGGAGGTGATGAGCCAATACCTGAGCCAGATTGCGCGACACAATGACATATTTAATGCGGCCGTCGAGCTCGCCGATACCGATTTTTTGCTTGCCGAGGCCGCGCGCGCGGACGCAGATCTTCGTCTGGGACTCTACCGAGGTTGGATGCATGGATTTCCACATTTAGCGAAAGATTTAGTTGATGCCACTGGTTTTACAACTACCTATGGTAGCCGTATTTTTATGGATAATATTGCTAGCCAAGACGCTATTCCGATTGCTCGGATCAAAAAAGCCGGAGCGATTATTATCGGCAAAAGTAATATTTCTGAATTTGGCCTAGGGTCACACAGCTATAATGCAGTTTATGGCACGACTTACAATGCTTATGATGGCGTCAGTACCGCCGGTGGTAGCAGTGGTGGTGCGGCCACCGCCCTGGCATTACAGATGATCCCAGTAGCCGATGGTAGCGATATGATGGGGTCGCTGCGTAATCCGGCAGGTTACAGCAATGTCATTGGTTTTCGACCGACTCCCGGGCGCGTGCCTACCCTGCGCAGTTTCATCGAGCAATTACCATGTAATGGGCCGATGGGGCGCAATGTTTCTGATACGGCAATGCTGCTGTCAACTATGGCCGGTTATGATCCGCAAATGCCGACCAGTTTAAATGCCGATCCGGCACAGTTCACGATGCCCTTACAAGCCGATATGAAGGGTAAGAAAATTGCTTGGTTAGGCGATTTAGACGGTTATCTGGCGTTCGAAAAAGGGGTTATACCGCTCTGTGAAATCGCCTTGCAGTCTTTTCGTGATGTAGGTTGCAGTGTCGATGAGGTACGTATCGATTATTCGATGGAAGAACTCTGGCAAACATGGTTAGTTTTGCGGCATTGGATAAATTTTGGCCGTATCGGTGAGTTGTATAATGACCCTGAAAAACGGAAGCTATTAAAACCTGAGGTGATTTGGGAAGTGGAAGGCGGAAGGGCTCTATCTGCGGCAGATGTTTATGCCGCATCGGAGGCACGTGCTGACTTTTATCAAGCGCTGTTGGCGGTTTTCAAAAGCCACGATTTTTTGGTGTTGCCCACCGCTCAAGTTTTTCCTTTTGATGCCAAAATTCCTTGGCCGAAGGAAATTTCTGGTAGGACTATGGATACCTATCACCGCTGGATGGAAGTGGTGGTGCTTGGCACTTTGAGCGGCTGTCCAGTGATCACCGTTCCGGCTGGATTCAGTGATAATAGGTTACCGATGGGTCTCCAAATTATTGGCCCCCGATACGAGGATTTCGCGACATTGCAAATGGCCTATGCTTATGAACAGGCATCCAGGTGGAATTTGGATTTTCGGCCTAAGGCTCTATCAGCGGCGATTTAGGCCAATGCAGTTGTGACTGGTCTCTGTAGCTATCGATAGTTGATAACTGCGAGTTTATGGTAATTTTTAATCAGAGCCTCAACTCAGAGTGGAAGCTAATATTAGCCGCGCTTAGTACCCTTTTTGTCACTATACGCGGCCGAGTAAGATCTTGGAATAGGGGGCATGAGCAGCTGTCACTACTTGTTAAAATGTAAGAGGCTCGCTATTGGTTGCGTGTTAGAATACGACGAGGCCGTGACTGAGGTCTCCAAGCGGGCGAGATTGAAGAACGCGACCTCTATGTTACGCGCGCCTCGATGA
>JAPKCN010000079.1 GCA_028822945.1 Porticoccaceae bacterium
CTGAGTTATTTCAGGATTAAAAATAGGTTACACATACCATGGCTATAGCACTAGCGAAGTTAGAGAAATACTTTTCTGTCGAAAAACTCATCTACCACTCGGTAGATCTAAGCCTCTACCAAGTGTCGGCGATTATCGATGGAGCAGAACACTATGTGAGTGATAATCGCGGGCAGTTACTGCGCGCATTTAATTTAGTCGAATTACAAAAACAGTTGAGTTCAGTTAAAGCCGAATCCCGTGTGCTAAGGCATACTAGTGCATACGACGAAATGATTGGCGGCCCGGAAAAGACCTCGGCGAATACCCTAGAGGTGCCTTTAGCCGACAATGAGTTGTATTAGCCAGAATCTTCAAAATATCTAACTGGACTGATGAGTAATACGTAAGTAAGCATTAACTTAAAACCTTATAGCGCGAGTTAAAATAATCCTGATAAATGGACAGCGCCGCTTAGTCCGGTTTAGACTTACGGCGCGGCACTGGCGTGTATTGGTGTCTTTTGTGTGTTGACCTCATGCCTTGAGCGCCGCTTACGAAAATGTTTATGGGCGCATTGTCATAGCGTTTGTAAGACCAGTGTATAAACGCTCTAAATAATTCATCGAGTTACTAATTTATAAAGTCACTAATAGAGGAAGTTTTTATGATTGGATATGTCACGTTAGGCGTTAGCGATATGCAGCGTTCGATCTCGTTTTGGTCGCAACTGTTGGCTGATATAGGTTGTACCGTGCAAATGGAGAATGAACGCATCGCATTAATTGGGAAGAGCATGGCCGAGCCAATGGTAGCGGTGTGCCTCCCTTATGATGGCAGCGACTGTAACCCGGGCAATGGCAACATGCTATCGATTGTGGTCGAGGACAATGCCACAGTACAAAAAATGCATGCCAAGGCCCTCGAACTCGGTGCCAGTGATGACGGTGCACCTGGCGTGAGAATGCCCGATATCTGGTACGGAGGATATTTTAAAGATCCTGACGGAAACAAGATAGCATTTTTTAACTGGGGCGGATGAGTCCCGCGCCAGGGCAATGCGGTCTGTTTGATACTCAGACCGCCTATCGCCTCGCTCAATGACAGGCGCCAGCGAATACCGCGGTTGAGGCGAGTTATAACATAGACCATATCGGTCTGACTTTGAGCTTTGTACGGAAGGGCGTTGTTGTTACCATCTTCCTGTGTTGTATTTTTAATCACTCAACGAGGCCCCCATGGAACAGGACTTAGCGGCAGTCAATGCCCAACTGCGCGACAAATCCCCCGCCGAAATTGTTGACTGGGCGCTCGCTCAAGGTAAACGTCCGGTGGTGACCACCAATTTTCGTCCTTATGAGGCGAGCATTTTATACGCTTGCACCCAGTCGATGCCAAAAATGACGGTGATTTGGTGTGACTCTGGATACAACACGCCAGCTACCTATAGTCATGCCGTACAGGTCATCGCACAACTCGACTTAAACGTAGCTCTTTACGTGCCGCGCCAGAGCGCTGCCTACCGCGACGTGGTCATGGGTGGAATTCCCGGCGTCGACGATACTCTGCACGCTACCTTTACCGAACAGGTCAAATTGGAGCCTTTTAAGCGCGCCATGGATGAGCACCTTAGCGATTTGTGGTTTACCAATCTGCGCAAGGGCCAGACAGCCTTTCGCGACTCTCTCGACATCGCCACCCGCGGCGCTGACGGGTTACTCAAGGTGAGTCCGTTCTTTTATTGGAGCGATGCCGAGTTGGACCAGTATCTTGCGCAGCATTCACTCACCAGTGAAAACGACTATTACGACCCCACCAAGGTACTCGAGCATCGCGAGTGCGGCTTGCACACCCAATAACTAAGGCATTAGCGCTTTTTTTTCGAGGAGATAGGCATGCACGCTACAGAGGGTTGAGCACCCCGCAGTATTGAGGAGCGCATTTTTTGTAATTTTTTACCTATCCTTTAATCTCTAATCGGCGATATTTTAACGCTATGGCTTTTCAACTTCGTTGCTTTGATTGAGGGTGCTTTTATTTAGCGACTTTTTCGTTCGCTATCGTGTCAAGTCACCGCACTTTTTCCCGAGCGGTTATCGCGACTACATTTTTGAGTCGCGTTGCATGCCCTGCACTTTACCGTTTACTGATCACCTTGTGCCGATTGTAACGCCGCGCTTTGATTGTTGTGCATAAAACTGTCTGTGGCTAGTTTGGACTGGTTGCAAATGCTAGCCTCGTGGGTAGGCGAGTGCCGATGGGTTGGCATATAAATTTATGGACACGGGGTGTTCTGCGCATGATTCAGAGATCGACGGGCATGTTGCGCACGCTCGGCATACTGCTGGTGGTGCTTATAGTATTGCTGGGATTGACACTGATCAATACCCTCTACCACCCACTCGGTCGTGCTTGGGTGGCATGGGTTGGATTGCCGCTACCGGTTCAACGCAGCGACGGCGACTTTGCCTAATGGGATAACAACCGCAACCGTCGCCTCGATCCCTATGAGGACGCGCGCCTTTTGCCGCAACAACGCAGCGTCGACCTGCTTAACCAGATGACACTGGGGCAAAAAGTAGGTCAAATGTGTCATCCTCCGGTGATCATTGCGCCAGATCTTCCGCTGTTGGCTTTTCATCTGGCGATGGGCCGCACGGATAGCCCCGAGCGACGTATTTTTGATCAGCACATCAGCCATTTCAATATTTATGGCAACCCGAGTCCGGCGCAAATAGCAGCAAAAGTTAATCGCCTACAAGCGGTTGCCGCAACCACTGCGCTGAGTATTCCGCTGTCGATTAGCTCGGATCCGCTCCACGAAGTCGAGCGAGGTGGCGGCATTGCGGCGTTCTCGATCGAAGGTTTTTCGCAGTGGCCATCGCAACTTGGGTTTGCCGCTACCCGCGATCCTCAGCTGGTTAGGCGTTTTGGCGCAGTGGCCGCCGCCGAGTATCGCGCGGTGGGTATCACCACTGCGTTGCACCCTATGGGCGACTTGGCGACTGAACCGCGCTGGTCGCGCAACTTTGGCACCTTTGGTTCCAACGCGGCGCTATCCAGTGGCATGACCCTCGCCTATATGCAAGGATTTCAGGGCGACGCCTTGGGACCGGGTTCGGTGATGACCATGGTCAAGCATTTTCCTGGAGGCGGACCGCAGTTGGATGGCCGCGATCCCCATTTGCCGAGCGGTGCTGAGCAAGTCCTATCCGGGGGGTAATTTTGACTATCACATAGCGCCGTTTAAAACCGCCATCGACAATGGTTTACGGGTGATCATGCCTTACTATGGCATTCCTGTCGGACAAACTGACGAGGCTGTGGCCATGACCTACAACCGTAAGATTCTGACAGATCTGTTGCGCGATCAACTGGGTTTTGAGGGTGTCGTCTGTAATGATTGGGGGGTGCTCACTAGCCGTGCTTGGGGCGTTGAGGCGCTCTCGCTAGCTGAGCGCTTTGCGCGCTCAATCGAGGCCGGCGTCGATCAGTACGGCGGTGAGAGCGATACCCAGATATTGCTCGATCTCGTGCTTTCGGGAGTAATTGACGAGGCGCGTATAGATCGTTCGGTGATGCGTATTCTGAAAAATAAGTTTGCCCTCGGTCTGTTTGAACAGCGCTATGTAAACGAAGCGCGTATTGCCGAGCGGGTAATGACCGCCGACTATGTGGCGGCTGGTATCGCCGCCCAAGGGCAGTCGCTGGTGTTACTTAAAAACCAGTCGCTGTTGCCCGCCGAGATCTCAAGCGCTGGGGTCTTACCGTTGCCGCGCAAGGCGGCAGTTTATGTCGATGGTATGGATACAGATGCCCTAAGTAAATTTGCCGAGGTCGTTGATAATCCGGCGGTGGCCGACTATGTGATAGCCTCGCTCGGCAGTGTTTATAATGGCCGCCAGCTAGCGGGTTCAGACTTGTTAAGCGATCGTATTTTGAGCAGTGTCTTGCCAGACGACGATTTGCGCTTCAGCAACGCCATCGTCGAGCGCCTGCGTGGTTATGCCGAGTTGGCACTGTTGATTGTATTGATTGACCTTAACCGACCAGCGGTACTTGGTGACATTCAGGCGTTTAGCGATGCGCTAATCGGCACCTTTGGGGTCGAAGACCGAGTGGCGCTAGAGGTTATATTTGGCGACCAGCAACCAACTGGCCAATTGCCGTTTGAACTGCCGGCGTCGATCGCGGCGGTGCCCGGGCAACTGGAGGATCTACCCGATGACTCGCAGGACCCAACCTATCCATTTGGACATGGTCTGCGCTACCCGAACCACAATTCAACCCTATATATCCCCCTCGACGCCGATCCCAAAGATGGCGAGTAACTTATGGTCTAGCGCAAAATACTGTTGGCGATCACGTCGCTGTGTAGCGTGGAGCCGTCGCTTTTGCCGAGAGGCACGGCGGGCCAGTTGCCATTGGCAAAGACAAATAGAATCGTTGCGCCCTCGGGGCCTGCGAGTAGCGGGCCATAGCCACGATTAGCAAGGCCGACGCGAATATCGCCCATGTAGAGCCATTTTTTACCGACTTTTTGTGAGCCTTCGAGGACTATCTCGGTATAGTCGCAGTCGTGGGTGTGTGCCTCGATCAGGCAGTCTGGTGGGTAGTAGACTTTAAATACAGTCGGCGAGGCCTGTTCACTCGGGCTGCCGACGCGGTACATTTTGGAGATCACGCCGTTGGGTAGTGTGACGGGTTTGACGTCGTCCCAGTTAAAAGTTAGATGCCCTCGGCGGGCGAGGTTTTTATCGAGTGCATCGGTGGATAGGTCGATGGGCATTTTGTTTGATTCTGCTGGCGGAGCCATAGGTCACCTTTGCGTGATTTGGGTTTTCGCATCCGATGATACCTTATTTTTTAAGCACAATTACAGCGCCTATTTTGCACGTACGAGCATTTTCAAGCCTTGCTCACAAATTTTTTTGAAGCCTTTTAATAAATTATTGATTATAAACAATATTTAATAATAGTTGATTAGAATTGCACGAGGCAGGCAACGCAGATTGCCGAGTACTGCGATAGGCAGCATACTAGCCTGCAGATCTATGCTGGGGAGAAGCCAATGACAACTGCACCTTCAAATGCTGATGATGTAGAAGCTGGTCATTTAAAAGCTATGCAATACATCGATGTAAAAGCGGCGGGCGGCGCTGAACAGATGTATATGACCCGTGGGCCAGTTCCGAACTGCGGGCCCGGCGAGGTATTGATTCAGGTCGCCGCCAGCGGTATCAATCGCCCTGACATTCTTCAACGCTTGGGGTTATATGCACCGCCAGCCGACGCGTCGCCAGTTATGGGCCTCGAGGCCGCTGGCGAGGTGGTTGCACTAGGCACCGGTGTGGATCACTGGTCCATTGGCGACCGCGTCTGTGCGCTTTGTAATGGCGGTGGCTACGCCGAGTATGTGGCGGTGCCCGCGGGCCAATGCCTGCCGATACCCGATGGTTTGACGCTGCTCGAGGCCGCTAGTTTGCCAGAAACATTTTTTACCGTGTGGAGTAATCTGTTTCAGCGCGCGCACCTGACCGCTGGCGATACCTTACTAGTGCATGGCGGCAGCAGCGGCATTGGCGTGAGCGCAATTCAGTTGGCCGCAGCCAGCGGCGTCAAGGTATTTGCCAGCGCCCGGAGCGCAGACAAATGCCGCGCGTGCAAGGCGCTGGGTGCCGAGCACGTGATCGACACGAGCCTGCAAGACTTTACCGCCGAAATTATGGCGCTAACGGACAATCGCGGTGTCGATGTGATACTCGACATGGTCGGTGGCGATTATCTACAAAAGAATATTGACTGTGCGGCAGTAGATGGGCGGTTGGTGAGCATTGCTTTTCTTGCCGGTGCTCGGGTCGAACTGAATATGCTGCCGCTGATGCTCAAGCGCCTAACCCTGACCGGCTCGACATTGCGGCCGCAGAGCGCTGCAGCTAAGGCTTTCATCGCCCGCCAATTACTCGAGCATGCCTGGCCATTACTGGAGTCTGGCGCCATTGCACCGCAGATCTATGCCAGCTTCGACCTCGCCGATGTCGCACAGGCGCACCGACTATTGGAGAGCAATCAGCACATCGGCAAAATTGTCTTGCGGGTGGCATAGCTAATGCCTTTGGCATGTTGACTTAGCGCCTGCCAAGGTGGCGCCTCGAGCGGAAAACATTAACGCTCGATAAAGCTCTGCGCCAAGATGAGTAAGATCAACAGTGGACAAAATACCTTGACATAGGGCGGCCACAGCCGCCAAAAAATTCCTGCCTCGACCTCTGGGCAGCCCTTTTTGAGCTCGTCCAAAAGTGTATTTCGATTGATTAACCAGCCACAAAATACGCATAGCATCAGGCTTAATAGCGGTTGCGCCCAGACAGTTGAGATATCGACCACCAGACCAAACAACGCGTCGAAGTAGAGCGCGACAAATGCACTGGCGCTGGCAACTATGATGCCAACCATCCAACTAGCGCGCAATCGCGAGATACCGCGAGTTTCGACGGCCCAGGATACCGGCACTTCGAGCATTGAGATCGACGAAGTCAGTGCAGCGATCGACATCAAAACAAAAAATGCGAGAGCGACCCAGGGTCCGGTGGCACCCATGCTGGCAAACAGCGACGGCAAAACTCTGAAGATCAGATCTGGACCAGCGATTAAGCTGCCGCTGTCGGCATAGATTTCGACCCCCAGTTGCTGTGCAACAAACAGCGCTGGCAATACTAACATACCGGCTAATACGGCTACGCCGGTGTCGGCAAGTGTCACCAGTGCCCCAGCCACCGGCAGATTTTCGTCGGCGCGCAGATAAGAGCCGTAGATAAGCATGGTGCCAACTCCCAGCGACATCGAGAAAAATGCCTGGCCCATCGCGTTTACTACAAGCTCTGGATTGGCTAATTGGCTAAAGTTGGGTATTAAAAATAGGCGCAATCCTTGCATCGCGCCGTCTTGCATAAGCACGTAGATGATAAGCCCAATTAGGAGAGCGAGCAGTGACGGCATCAGGCGACGTGACCACTTTTCGATACCCTGTTCCACACCGGCGCTAATCACCCACAGAGTAAAGCCGACAAATATTGTGGCAAAAAGTACATTGCGCATCAGACTAAAACCGACTAACCAGTCGGCGAGGCCATTAAAGGCGAGCATGCGCGCTACAGTCGCGAGCATATGAGCGATCATCCAACCGGCGACAATACTGTAAAAGCATAGGATCATGCTGGCGGTGACTACGCCTATTAAACCGGTGGTGCGCCCAAGTTTGGCACTGCCGACTGCGGGTGCCATAGATTGCAGTGCCGAGGCCATATTGGAGCGGTTGTGGCGGCCAATAATCAACTCTGCCATGAGCGCTGGATAGGCCAGTGCAAAAGCCAGTATCAGATACATTAGCAAAAATGCACCACCGCCGTTTTCAGCGGCGTTGGTAGGAAAACCCCAGATGTTGCCAAGACCTACGGCAGATCCAGAAGCGGCCAGAATAAAGGCCAGACGAGATGAAAATTGACCGCGCTGCATGGGTGTTTCCCCGAATTTCTAGTCGTTATTGGTCACAGTGGTGATTCTGCGGTGCCGCGCTTGGCACCGGCCAGAGTGTAGGTGATTATGCGGCGAAATTCGACCCCGAAGCTGGCGCGTCATCGATTAAGGCGCGACTCCATTGGCACCTAGCTGTCGAGAGCAGTCTCATCGTACTAAGAGTTTATTGGGCGTGCCACTATTCTGTATTTGATACACAGTGCATCGCATGTGGTTTAGGCTAAAGTGGCGACAGTTGTTGGCGCGCGCTAAGATTGACTAGAATAAACTGTATTGGTCTGTATAACGGGGATATATGCCGGTATTGCCGGTATAACGCGTGAATTTACCTGCATTGGCGCGGGACTTGCCGGTATGCTTTTTGCGCAACAGGCCTAAAAACGGATGGTAGATGTGTTTTTGGTTGGGTTTAAGTCGGATTGAGCGACTGTAGGCAAGTTGTTGGCGATGGATGGATAGTCGCTGGGGATAAGACGGTATTTGCCGGTATAGCCGGTACGCCGCCGGTATAAAACCGGTATCCGTGGGTTAAGTGCCATAACCTGACCTATCGGCGCGTACAGAAACTAGTGTTTACAGGCACTCCCTCGGGCAAATGATTGCGTGGTCGCCGAGTGGCTGTGTTAAACTTCAGTGACGGGGGCGTTTTGGATTCGACGCCGGTTACAAAACTTGTGGTGCATGCCGAGATGGTGACCAATCTCGTTAATCCAAAGTCGCAAACTTAT
>JAPKCN010000080.1 GCA_028822945.1 Porticoccaceae bacterium
CTGCCTGTATTCGAATGGCTACACGTGGTCGGGTAATCCCGTCGCCTGTGCCGCGGCACTCGCTAGTTGGGATATCTTGGAGCGCGAGAAATTACTCCAACACGTACTCGATTTGGGACCCTATTTCCAAAGACAATTGTGTACGTTAAAAGATAATCCACTGGTCGGAGATGTTCGTGGCGCCGGGCTGATGGCAGCGGTCGAGATGCGTATTCAGGCGTCTAATGATGCAGAGTTATTAGAGCGCGATTATGCGATCGGTGAGATGGTCGATCGCCACTGCCAGGAACTCGGTTTACTGGTGAGGCCGTTCATCAATATTTGTATCATTTCGCCGCCATTGATTATCACTAAGGAGCAGATTGACGACTTGGTTTCGGCCCTGCGCGAGGGTTTAAAGCGAACCTTGGAAGACCTGCGAGAACAGCGTATTTGGGTTGATTGAAGGGGCGGCAGGAGACAGCCGAGTAGTGCCTTAGAGCGCCACATAACGACTACCAACGATCTTCAAAATACTCGCGGTTAAGCCGCGACCATTACATTGAAAGGGTTTACCAATGTCGGATAATGACACACTCGAAAGCTACTCTATGTTTGCCAATGTCTACAGTTATATGGGCCTGCCGCTATCGCGCGATGTTATCAGTGCCGATCTAGCGGTATTGGGTATCCCCTATGATCTGGGCACCACTGGTCGCGCAGGAACGCGTCATGGTCCGCGCGCAGTCAGACAGGCATCGGCTAACTTACGCTGGGAAGAAAAGCGCTGGCCGTGGTCGTTCAATGCATTCGAGCGCATGGCTGTGATCGATTATGGTGATCTGGAGTTTGATCCCGGTGAGTCGCACTCTATGGTCGATGCCGTGGTCGATAAGGTCGCCAGTATTCATGCTCAAGGCAGTCGGACACTGGCTATCGGCGGCGATCATTTTATTACCTTACCGCTGTTGCGGGCGGTGCATCAGCAACATGGAGAGTTGGCCTTAGTGCAGTTTGATGCGCATACGGACACCTATCCAGAGTCTTCTGAGTACGATCATGGCGGCATGTTCTATACGGCACCCAAGGAAGGCATTATCGATCCAAATCAGTCTATTCAGGTCGGTATCAGAACTGAGTATGAGCCCAGTGAACATGCCTTTGAAGTGATCGATGCGGCCGCTGCCAACGATATGAGCTGTGCCAATATAGCCGCCGCTATTAAGCGCCGGGTGGGTAATATGCCGGTTTATCTGACGTTCGATATTGACTGCTTGGACCCGGCTTACGCGCCGGGAACCGGTACGCCGGTGGTCGGCGGCTTGAGTAGTGATAAGGCGTTAAAGATTCTTCGTGGGTTACAGGGCATCAACATAGTCGCCGCTGATGTGGTAGAGGTGTCGCCATCCTACGACCACGCTGAGATCACTGCGCTGGCTGCTGCAACTATAGGCTTGGAGTTGATCTACTTGATGGCCGCGGCGGACGACTAAAGCTACAACTCGAGTGAGTATTTGTAGAAATCGGTGTCTCTTTGGTAACCACGGGCCTCATAGAGCGCCTGAGCATTGATGTTGTCGATCGCGGTTTCTAAATCTATGCGCGAGGCGCCGCTATCTCTGGCTATGCCTTCGGCTTGCTCCATTAGCGCCTTACCCATGCCGCGGTTACGCATACTGGGGTCGACAAACAAGTCGTAAAGAATCCAGATTGGACTGGCATCGACACTGCAAAAAGATGCATATAGCTGGGTAAATCCGACTGCCTTTTTGCGTTCAATATCGCCATCCCATGCGATTAAGACAGTCGAACTTGCTGTACTGATCCTGTCATGAAGGTAAGTGTTGGCCAATTCTATATTCGCATCCTGCTGATAAAATTGTCGGTACAGATCAAACAGTGGTGCTATGTCGGTAAGATCATCGGTAGTCGCGACGCTGATCCTTGTCGGACCATAACTCGACGCAAAGCGTTTGTCTGCGTCTGCCGGCATTGGGCAACACCAGGGAAACACACTGGCTAAAAAACATCGGCAAACATGCCGAGCGTCGTCTCGGTCATAGTTCTCACCGGCAAATAAGATCTCCTTCCAAACTTCGTCGGTAAGCCCCGAAATTGCGTTGGCAATCGCTCGGGCGTTAATTTGAGACTGTTTGTTAGCGCGACGAATAATCTGATCGCATAGGCTTAGGATCAGTTTGTAATTTTGTCGGTCGAGGTCACCTCGTATGCGCTGATAGTCCTCTCGCCCGCGACTCTCAGAATCGAATGCATGCCATACCGCCATCTTGCGATGCTCTGTAATTTCTGGGTCGAGCGAGGCGTCAATAATGGTGGCGAGACGCTCGGCAGGATCGGGGCCGGCATTTTTTAATGCCTCGGCGACACTGCGATCGAATTCCTCGGAGACGAAACGTAGAGTCTCCAGCAGTAGTGTTTCTTTGCTATCGAAATGAAAATTCACAGTACCGGCGGTAACTCCGGCAATCGAACTAATTTTTGCCAGCGTCAACTTTGATAATCCATATTCCGCAATCGCGGTAATGGTAGCGTCGATTAAAAGGTTTCGCCGTTCTTTGTGGATGGGCGGATTACTCGTCGACATGCTTATTAGCCTTTTGTTATGGATATGTAGGTATGCGCAGATGTGATATATCAATGTGGTCTGAATGACTATCGAATCGGTTAAACACTTGTATAATGGTGTCGGCGGGCTGGCTTGGCAAGTATTATCACGCGATTGGACGCGTCTTAAGATGGCTCCCACAACTCGCTGGAGAATTTATGTCTTATCAATTACCTGGCCCAAAGACTCGAGCAAAACTTGAGTCTGGACGCGATCTGATGCGTCATGGTTTGCGTTATGACAGCGCGGCTAAGGCATCTGCCGCGCGCGGGTTTATCCCACCGGCACAAATTCTTGTTGGCCGGGCCGAGGGCGATTTTGTCTGGGATTTGGATGGCAATCGCTATATCGATTTCCAAAATGGCTGGGCAACCAATGCGCTGGGCAATTGTCATCCCGAAATTATAGAGGCGGTTCACGCAGCTCACCGACGTTATGGTTATCATTGGGAACATCCGCTACGCTTCGAACTAGCGCAAAAGTTGGCAGACATTATGCCTGCTCAGCAACTGCCGCGGTTTACTTTTGAGGTCTCTGGCACCGAGGCTGTTGAGTCAGCGGTACATCTGGCCCTGTGCTACACCCAGCGCCGACAAATTATCAGTTTTACCTCGTCCTTTCACGGCGCGGGGCTGGGTACCAAGGTTATAAGTGGCTACACCAGCGAGCATAATTTGTACATGGAACCTTGGTCGGGAGGTGTTATCAAGGCGCCATACCCGCACTCAGAAAATATTCCAGCAAACATGACTCCACAGCAATATATCGATTTTTGCTTGTGGTATCTGGAAAGTCATATTCCAAATTATATTGCACCGGCGGACAATATAGCTGCGATTATCGTAGAACCGGGGCTTGCCGAGGGTGGCAATTGGATCCCATCTCTAGATTTTATTCAGGGTATTCGTCGAATTTGTGATAAACATGATTGGTTGATGATTGTCGATGAGGTATTGACCGGACTGGGGAGAACTGGACGGATGTGGGGTATCGAGCACTATGACGTGGTACCCGACATGATGGTGGTTGGCAAAAATCTTTCCGGAGGGATAGAGCCCTGCGCCGGAGTGGCGGCGCGAGATGAGATTCTTGGCGACAATCCACGGGCGTCTGCCGGTAGTACTTTCGCCGGTACCCCGGCTGGCTGCGCCGCTGGTCTAAAGACTCTAGAGATATTCGAGCGCGATAATTTGGTGCTGCGGGCGCAACAACTGACGGCAATCGCCGAACAGCGTATGGCTGGCTGGACCGAGCGATATTCCATCGTCAGCGAGGTGCGTTGCCTAGGATTACTGATGGGGATTTCTTTTGCCCATCCAGATCGTGATCAAATGCCGGACGATTACGACGACAGTTGGATTGCGCGCACGGTGCGCAATGAAATGCTGATTAATGGTGTCTGGGCTATCTGCGACACCGAGCCGACTGTCCGTATGTACCCGGCGCTTAATATGGATAAAAGTATTTTTGTCGAGGCACTGGATGTCGTCGAGGCGGCGATCCAAACAGTTAATAAAGGCGGCAAGTTGGTGGGTGACTACCCCTCGATACCCAGTGGTGTTACGGGATTCTAATGATTACGTTTGCAAATAGCCCAGTTGGTGTAGCCTTGTTTTAAAAGCTCGGCGGTGTGCAGGCGCTTATGAGCTCACAGGGTTGTCTGCCAACATTTTTAAAGTGGTGGGGTATGGTACTTTTAAAATAGTAGGCGTCGCCAGGCTTCAGTATTTTTATCTGCTCCCCGACCTGCACCTGCAGTGTTCCGGACAAAATCATACCGCACTCTTCACCGTCGTGCACAATGTCATGCTTGCCGGTGTGAGCGCCCGGTTGATAGCACTCTTTCATCATCTGAATGGCTCGATTACCGAGGTGATTACCAATTTGCAGAAAAGAAACTCCCTTGTCGCCGAGTTCGAGTAGTTTATCAGCGCTAAAAAAACTTGTTCTGAATAGCTGAAATCGTCGGCAAAGAACTCTCCCAGACTGATCGGTATACCATTAAGCACTTTTTTTAATGTGCCGACCGTGGGATTTAATGTGCCGGACTCAATTTGCGAGATGGTGGCATTTGCAACCCCAGCAGCCTTGGCTAGCTGGCGTTGCGATAGGCCGATTTTACTACGGATTTCGCGTAATCGGCGGGCCGTTTCATGCTCCATGGGCACTCTTCATTAGGTTTTTTTGCTGTGTGTTCAGTATAGTAAACACTTGATAAAAAAAGTCTATATAAATCAGTGTTCTAATATTTTTAGATAACCGCTTGTTTAACATGGCTATCAGGTTTTACAGTACTACCCAAGAAGTTTTATACCGCCGTCAGCTATGGCGTGATTCTCAGCCACCTTTAACAGTGTACACATGAGGCAGTTATGCAACGACAGTCTACTGATCTATCTATGGATGCCTATTGGATGCCGTTTACCGCGAATCGGGACTTTAAAAAATCGCCGCGGTTAATAGCCTCTGCTCAAGGGCATCATTATATTGCCAACGACGGGCGCAAACTCTACGACGGATTTTCTGGCTTGTGGACATCTGGCGTTGGACATTGTCATCCGAAAATAGTCGCAGCGGTGCAGCATCAGGTGGCTGAAATGGATCTCTGTATGGGCTTTCAGTTGGGCCATAATAAAGCTTTTGAGCTGGCCGAGAAGCTGACGAAACTGGCGCCGGAAGGCCTCGAGCATTGTTTTTTTACCAATTCTGGGTCGGAGTCGGTGGACACTGCGTTAAAGATCGCCCTCGGCTATCACCGCGCTCGTGGAGATGCCAGTCGCACTCGTTTAATTGGCCGACAACGGGGCTATCACGGGGTTAACTTTGGCGGTATTTCGGTCGGTGGTATTGGCCCCAATCGCAAGATGTTTAGTGCTAACTTAATCAATGGTGTCGATCATCTGCCGCATACCCACAATTTGCAGCACGCGGCCTTTAGTCATGGGCAACCGGAGTGGGGGGCTCATTTAGTCGAGGAGTTGGAAACCTTGGTGACACTCCATGATGCCAGCACCATCGCCGCAGTTATCGTCGAGCCAGTAGCTGGATCGACCGGCATTTTGCCGCCGCCGGTGGGTTATCTCGAGCGTTTGCGCGAAATTTGTACCCGGCATGGCATCCTGTTGATTTTTGACGAGGTTATCACCGGCTTTGGTCGCATTGGTGCGCCATTTGCAGCGCAGCGCTTTGGCGTGCTGCCGGATATGATCACCGTTGCCAAGGGGCTAACTAACGGCGTTATTCCAATGGGCGCGGTGTTGGTTAGTGAGAGTATTCATGAGGCATTTATGCATGGCCCAGAACAGGCGGTAGAGTTGTTTCACGGCTATACTTATTCGGGTCACCCAATTGCCGCCGCCGCTGGTCTGGCTACGCTAGAGGTTTATCGGGAGGAGGGCAGCTTTGATCAGGCGCGAGCGTTGGAGGCCATGTTTGCAGAGGAAATTCATCAATTTGATCACCACTCTATGGCTATTGATGTGCGCAACTTTGGCCTTATGGGTGCTGTCGAGTTAGCGTCGAGAGACGGTGCGCCCGGCGCGCGGGGTCTAGAAGTGCATAAGCAGTGTTTTTGGGAAGAGGACTTGGTTATTAGAAATAGTATGGATATCATTCAGTTCTCTCCGTTTTTGAATTCGCGGCCCGAGGATATTCGCAGCATGTTTGCTGCAGTCAGGCGAGTGATTGAAAAATTAGCCTGAGTGTGCAAAATTTACCGTGTAGCGGCTCTGGACCGAGGTAATTGCGCGTTGGCGAATGATCATTAGGACTTGAACGCGATGCATCGTTCGCTACAAATTGGTCTGTTACTTGCGGTATCTCTGCATGCTTTTGACGAGATGGCGTTGGTGATTGTGCTGCCGACCATCAGTGTGGAACTGGGTGGTTCGGCACTTTACGGCGTGACGCTAGCAGCCTACGTACTAGCAGCGTTAGTGTCCACCGCCTGGTGTGGCGATTGGCTCGACCGGCATGGGCCCTACGGGGCATTTAATATCGCGTTGTTGTGCTTTGCCGCTGGCCTAATATTGGCAATTCAAGCGAAAACTATAGAGATTTTTATATTTGCGCGAATTCTCCAAGGGATTGGCGGCGGTATTGTGTTTACTCTGGCTTACAGCGTTACCAACCAGTTATGCGCGCCAGATGAAAAGTCGCGGATGGTGGCTTGGCTGGATAGTGCCTGGCTACTGCCCTCACTATTGGCACCAGCATTTGCTGGCCTGTTGGTCGAGGTCTGGAGTTGGCGGGGACTTTTCTGGCTGCAATTACCACTGTTATTGGTTATGGCAGTGCTACTGAAAAAACCGATGAGGCAACTTCAGCGTCCACTTACGGCCTATAAGTTTGCGAGTTTAATTGGCGCGTTGCGCATCGGTCTATGTTGTTTGGCGATAGTGGTGTTGACGGCTCAACCGCTGCACAGCGGTTGGCTGTTGTTGCTGCCATTGGGTTGGATGATGTGGCGACCGCTGTCCCAGGTGTTGCCGCCGCAGTGGTGGCAGTTGCGCACTCCGCTAGCGTTGACCGTAGTTTTGCACGGTGGGGTATTTTTTGTATTTTATGGGGTTGAATTGTACTTGCCTCTATATTTGATCGAGGCGCGTGGTATGGGTATAACGGCCACAGGACTGGCGTTGACTTGCGCAGCTTTTACCTGGGTTGGCGCATCTTTTCTACAATCCATAGCAGACCGGCATATTAGTCACCGCCAGTCACTACTCGGGGGTATATTATTGTTTGCACTAGCTTTGCTGATGTTGGCACTTTTGCTACTGCCGACAATGCCGTTGTGGATAATCTACCCAGCTTGGGGGCTGATGGGATTTGGTATGGGATTGGCTTACAACAGTGTCGCGACAGCGGCGATGCTAGCTACCGAGCGCGGTCGCGAGGGCGCCACGGCGAGCGCTACGGGGGTGATGGACAGTCTCGGCATTGGTCTGGCTGCAGGTCTTGGGGGCGCACTAAAGAATCAGGTCGAGTATCGCGGGGGAGGCTTGGACCTCTTCATGCAGTTGATTGGTTTGTTGATGTTAGCGGTAAGTTTTTGGTTAGCATGGACAACCTGGCGGCGCTTTCCGAAGGATAAATCTTGGCACCACGGCCCCTGATGAAAATAATATTGCGTTTGTCGGCGACCGATGACGTAGGATTTTTTAAATGCCACAAAAAAGTAAAAGGTGCGACCAAAAAAGCTTTGACGCTGAATTGTCAGCGCTAAATCCGCTCTTTACAGCCAAATGATGGAGACAGAAATGAAAAATTACCGGCAGTTTTACATCGATGGGCAATGGATCGATAGTGTTCATGCAAACGATTTTACAGTTGAAAACCCGTCCACTGAACAACTGATTGGGGTGATTTCTTTGGGCTCTAGTGATGATGTCGATATTGCCGTAGCTGCCGCGCGCCGAGCCTTTGGTAGCTATTCTCAGACATCGCCAGAGGCGCGTATAGCGCTTCTGGAACAGCTACTCGCGGTGTATACGGATCGCTACGATGAAATGGCTGAGGCGATTAGTCTCGAGATGGGTGCGCCAATCGACTTTGCCATTGAGGATCAGGCTT
>JAPKCN010000273.1 GCA_028822945.1 Porticoccaceae bacterium
CGGTCTTGGGTGATATAAAGGGAATCTATGAAAGAGATGCGGTGTTAGAAGTTGGTTTTACGTTATTTAGATTTTAAGGCGTGAGGTATTAATATGAAAAAATTTGCACTAATCGGTGCGGCCGGCTATATCGCCCCGCGACATTTGAAGGCTATTGCGGCGACGGGTAATCGACTTGTTGTGGCGATGGATGTTAGCGATTCTGTGGGTATGATGGATAGCCACTTCCCTGAAGCCGAATTTTTTACCCAGTTTGAGGAGTTTGCGGCCTATGTAGAAGATCAAAAGATTCTCGGCGAGCCACTAGATTATATTACTATCTGCAGCCCGAACTATTTGCATGTTGCGCATATAAAGTATGCGTTACAAAACGGCATTGATGTGATCTGTGAAAAGCCATTGGTACTTTATTCGCCGGATTTGGATTTACTCAATATTTACCAGAAAAAGTATGGGGCTAGGGTCCATTCCATACTCCAATTGCGCCTACATCCTGCGATTATGGCCCTAAAAGAAAAAGTCGATGCGGCGCCGGCTGAGCATGTTTTTGATGTCGACCTCACTTATTTGACGTCGCGTGGCAAGTGGTACCTCAAATCGTGGAAGGGTGTCGACTCCCAATCGGGTGGTGTGGCAACTAACATTGGTGTGCACTTTTACGATATGTTGCACTTTATTTTTGGCGAGGTAGAGGGTAATGAGGTGCATTACAAAGACCACCGTTCTGCAAGTGGATATCTACAATACCAACGCGCTCGAGTCAGATGGTTTCTGTCGATCGATTCCAAGAATCTTCCTGATAACGCTATCCAAGGTGAAAAAACTACGTATAGAAGCATTTTAGTCGGCGGTGAAGAATTAGAGTTTTCTGGCGGCTTCACCGATCTGCATACGCACAGTTATCAGAATATCTTGGCCGGTCACGGCTTTGGACTTGAGGATAACAGAGTGGCGATCGAGACCGTCGAAACGATTCGTGAACAGTCAATCGTTGATTCCGGCGATAGGGCGCATCCGCTGTTGCACAAAGTAAAGGATTGCTGACATGCTCGATTACTACCAGCATACAACTGCGGTAATAGATGACGGTGCGACGATTGGTCGAGACTCGCGGATCTGGCACTTCACGCATGTTTGCGCGGGTGCCGTAATCGGCGCGGGAGTGTCGCTTGGGCAAAACGTTTTTGTAGGCAATCGGGTGGTGATTGGCGACCGCTGTAAAATCCAAAATAACGTTTCTGTTTACGATAATGTATATCTGGAGGATGAGGTTTTTTGTGGTCCATCGATGGTGTTCACTAATGTGTATAACCCGCGCTCTAGTGTTGTGCGTAAAGACCAGTATCAGGATACGAGGGTGCACAAGGGTGCAACCTTGGGTGCTAATTGCACTGTTGTCTGCGGTGTCACGATTGGTCAGTACGCCTTTGTCGGCGCCGGTGCAGTGGTGAATAGAGACGTCCCTGACTACGCGCTAATAGTAGGCGTTCCGGGGGTGCAGATTGGCTGGATGAGTGAGTTTGGTGAACAACTAGATCTGCCTTTAAACGGCTCTGGAAGCGCCGTATGCGAGCACTCTAGCGCGCTTTACGTCCTCGATAACGAATGTATTGTTAGGCGCGAGGACTAGCTGGTGCAATTTATTGATCTAGCGGCTCAGTACCAGTATTTGAAAGCCAAGATCGATACCCGTATTCAAGGGGTGCTTGATCATGGGCAATATATTATGGGCCCAGAGGTAGGCGAGCTAGAGGAGCAGTTGGCGAACTATGTTGGTGTCAAACATGCGATCACCTGCGCCAACGGCACAGATGCGTTGACCCTGGCAATGATGGTCCTAGATATTAAGCAGGGCGATGCAGTGTTCTGCCCAACCTTTACCTTTTTTGCCACAGCAGAAACCATTGCATTTCAATATGCCACGCCAATCTTAGTAGATTCTGACGCGGCCACTTTTAATTTGTGCCCGGTTGATCTAGAGCGGCGCATCATAAAAGTAATTAGTGAGGGTAAATTAAAGCCTAAAGCCATAGTGGCCGTAGACTTGTTTGGTTTGCCCGCTGACTATCCTGCCATCGAGGCTATTGCCGAAAAATACGATCTCAAAATTATTGAAGATGCCGCCCAAGGTTTCGGCGGAGAGATTA
>JAPKCN010000274.1 GCA_028822945.1 Porticoccaceae bacterium
AGAAGTAGAGGCAATCCAAATAAATATAGCGCCACCAAGTTCAAATGCGCTGATGGCCAAGCAAAGTTGATGGTTTGCAGGCCTTTCGGAGGAGTAGTCGCAGAAGTGCAACCACTGGGGCACTTCGCACAGGGGTTTTCCGAGGCATAAAGCCTAATCGACCCTCGCTGGCTATCAACTAAAACTTGCTTTTTTATCATCCTGACATTAACCCAAAATCATCCCGAAGTAGCAAGAGCTAAGGCCCACTTCAATGCTAAAGACAATGCTGGGTCCAACAAATATCTGCCCCAACCGCCAAAGACCGCGTCGAACTAGCTGCTAGACACCGCTGAGTTTGGCTAGGCGAGCCAGTAAAAAATTGGACAGCGACCGCAAACTCTTACCATGTGGATTTTCTAATGCCAAAGAGAAAGCTATACTGCATCATCAACTCAACGCGTTAAACAAAATGTCGCAACGATTCAATACTGACATCCTGGTCATCGGCGGCGGCGCTGCCGGCCTGACTACTGCTTTACTGCTGGCCGAACACGCAAGGGTTACGGTTTTATGTAAGGGTGATATCGCCAGTGGCTCATCCCATTGGGCACAAGGCGGTGTTGCGTCAGTGACCGACCCTGAAGACAGCTTTGACGCTCACCTGCGCGATACACTCGACGCTGGCGCGGGATTGTGTGACGCAAATGTAGTCCGCGATGTAGTGCAAGGCGCTCCCAGAGCGATTAACCAATTAGCAGAATGGGGCGTGGATTTCGATGTTGAAAATAATGCCTTACATTTGACCCGTGAAGGTGGTCACTCTCATCGGCGCATCCTCCACGTTGCTGATGCCACAGGCAAAGCCATTACCCAAACACTCACTGATCGCGCCCTTGATCACCCCAACATTCAACTTTTCAATGACCGTGTGGCCATTGATCTAATTAACTTGTCCAAACTCGGCCGCAATCCCAGTCGCTGCGCGGGGGCTTACGTTCTTAACCTAGGCAGTGGTCGTGTTGAAGTATTCCAATCTCGTTTTGTAATTCTTGCTACCGGCGGCGCCAGCAAAGTTTATTTGTATACCAGCAACCCTGACGGATCCACCGGCGATGGCATTGCTATGGCTTGGCGCGCGGGGTGTCGGGTTGCCAACATGGAATTCAATCAATTCCACCCTACTTGCCTTTACCACCCTCACGCCGGATCTTTTTTGATCTCTGAAGCTGTCCGAGGCGAAGGCGGCGTACTGCGGCTGCCCAGCGGCGAACGCTTTATGCACAAATTTGATGACCGCGCAGAACTGGCACCCCGAGACATTGTCGCTCGCGCTATTGACCATGAAATGAAGCGTATTGGCGCTGACTGTGTATATCTGGACATTAGCCATCGCTCTCAAGTGTTCATTCAGCACCACTTTCCGAACATTGCGAAAAAATGTTCCGAACTGGGCATAGACATTTCTGCAGAGCCCATTCCCGTCGTGCCCGCGGCCCACTACACTTGCGGCGGAGTGGTCGTTGACGAACACGGTCGCACCGATCTAGCTAACCTCTACGCAATAGGAGAAGTCAGTTGCACCGGTTTGCATGGCGCAAATCGCCTGGCAAGTAACTCTCTACTTGAATGCTTGGTGTATGGTCAAAGTGCGGCTGAAAAGATTATTTCCCAATTAGACAGACCCCAGACGGTGCCATACATCCCACGATGGGACGAATCTCAAGTGACCGACTCTGACGAGTCCATCATCATTGCGCACAACTGGGAAGAGCTACGCAGATTCATGTGGGACTAGGTCGGCATTGTCCGAACGGACAAGCGCTTACAACGGGCCCAGCGACGCATTGAATTACTGAAACAAGAAATCCACGAATACTATGCAAATTACAGAGTAACAAACGACCTTATTGAGCTGCGCAATTTATTACATGTAGCAGATCTTATCGTACGCTCGGCGCTCAAACGTAAAGAAAGCCGAGGTCTGAATTTCAATCTAGATCACCCAGAACAACATGTAAATACAACGGACACAATTTTGTTTCCTGGAAGCACTGACCAATTAGATATGATCAAAACCTCTGTTTAGGTATATAAGTCAAACCCACGCTTTTTATGTTTAAAAGCCAAAACCAAGCGCCCTCTAGGACCATCCGCTCCACGAGCA
>JAPKCN010000081.1 GCA_028822945.1 Porticoccaceae bacterium
CAACGAGTGGCGGAGAAACGTTGCGAACTGACTTTTTGATTTCTGCGATGGGCGGTCTTCACACGCCCAATATCCCCGATATAGTTGGTGCTGAGAAATTTCAGAACCCGCTTTTTCATACTTCGCGCTGGCGCCATGATATTTCTTTGGAAGGCAAGTCGGTCGGTGTTGTGGGCACCGGTGCGACAGCTGTGCAGTGCGTGCCAGAGATTGCTAAAAAAGCTAAAAAACTCTATGTTTTTCAACGCAGCCCAGTATGGGTAGGGCCGAAAAGTGATGCCCAGTACAGTGCCGATGAGATAAAGGCCTTTCGCGATGATCCCGTGCTTTTAAAAAAGAATCGTTGGCAATTATGGCGGAGCTGGGAGACGACTGGTTTGGATATGGTTAAAGCCGGCAGTCAAATTAACAAACAGTCTGAGATGAGAGCCCGCGATTTAATTACTAAGTCAGTGTCCAATCCTGAACTGGCGGGCAAATTAACACCAGACTACAACTTTACTTGCAAGCGACCGACCTTCTCCAACAGTTATTATAAAACCTTTGAAAGACCAAATGTCGAACTTGTAACAGCACCTATAGAGATGATCACTGAGCGGGGCTTGTGCGCAGGTGGTTACGAACGGACTTTAGATGTTATTGTTATGGCTACAGGTTTCAAGCCGTTTAACATTACCAACGAGGTAGAGTTTACTGGCTTGTATGGCAAATCTCTCGACGATGTCTGGTGCGACAATATAAGTAGCTACAAATCTATTATGGTGCGTGATATGCCAAATATGTTTGTCATGCTTGGTCCGAATAGTGGTGGTTTAACTTCGACCCTTCAGATGATTGAACAACAATCTAAATATATTTGTAATGCAATATCTAAAATGACGGATAGCGGGATCGAGGCGATTAACCCGAAGCAAGAAAAGATAGATCAATTTTCTCGGCGAGTGCAGGATGCGACTGCACAAACTACACACAATAAGGGATGTAAGTCCTGGTGGACTGGAGTGGACAACTACAATCATAGCGTTTGGCCAGAATCCAGTATTGCCTACAAAAAAATGTTGACCGTCTTTGATCTCAACGATTTCGACTGTCGAAAATATGGGTAGTGATATAGGGGGAGCGGATGGCGCATGATTTTTTTGAAAAAATCGTCGTGATAACGAATGCCGCAGACGATTTAGGGCATGCTTACAGCCAATATTTTTTGGCTCGCGGAGCTAAGCTAGTTCTACATGATGGGCGAGAAAAGGACTTGCTAGCGTTGCTCGAGAAGCTTGAGTGGCACCAAAATATAGTTTTGCATAGCGCTTGTGATTTGGCAGTGCCAGATGTTGCGGTAACACTGACTGAGCAGGCCATTATCCACTGCGGTAGCGTTGATATACTAATTAATAATCGTCCGCCCCAGACACCGTATATGCTTGAAGAGTGGTCGCCGATGCAACTTCAAGACGCACTTCAAAGACATTTACTGTCGACCATTTTGACCATTCAGGCAATGTTGCCGTGCATGCAAGACAAAGGCTTTGGGCGGATTATTGCTACGTCTTCCGGTGCCGGCGCTTTTGGTGCAGCTGGATATGCCGCATACTCCGCCGCTGGCGCTGGAGTCACTGGCTTCATGCGGTCGTTGAGTTTGGAGTTGGCGAACACCTCAATAACGGTTAACACAATTGCCCCGATGACACTGGATGATCATGATGGATATCTGGCCACGCAGGACCCATTGATCGATAGGGAGCTATATCTTGCAGACAAAGTAGCGCCCATCGTCGCTTATTTAACATCCGATAAGTGTCAGTTAAGTGGTCGTCTGTTATCAATTACCGGTGGGCGTCTCGCGCATATTTTCGCAAGCACTGTGGCTGGATACTTTAATCATGATGAGGAGGGTAGTGATATTGACGCAAATTTGTCGGCCATTTTGGATACTAATTACGCATTGATCCCTGAATGTGCGGCGGATGAATTGCTTATGATTAATGTTTAGCAGCCTTTTGATAAAGGTTCACTACGGAATGTTTAAAGCGTGATATTAAGGTGTCGCTGAACTGATGCCGAGCGGAGTTAACGCAGCCGAGCAGCAGAAATTGCGATTAATACGGCAACGCATGAAGTGGTACGTCGATCAGCATCACATACCATGCTGTAGTTACCTTTTGGCCAAGTCTGTTAAGTTAATTGATCAACAATGTCTCGGGTATTCCGATCGAACGGCGCAATTGCCATTAACAGATCACGCAATTTTTCGGCTTTATTCGAACACTAAATTAGTAACCTCTGTAGCGGCCATGCTTCTGGTCGAGCGAGACATCATCGACCTCGATACTCCCCTTAGTCAAATCATTTCGGGCCTAGCCGAGTTGCGTGTATTAATTAAAAATGCTTCGGCAATTGATCAGACCGAGGAATTGAAAACACCGATAACATTGCGTCATTTGCTAAGCCACACCGCCGGTTTTTCCTATGGATTTGTTGATCCCGAATCTTTGATCGATAGGCACTATTTAGACCATGGGTTAAATCTTTTGCGTCCCTTTGACGGAGACTTAGAGACGTTCGTTAATCACGTTGTGAAGATGCCACTGGCGTTTCAGCCAGGCGCCAGTTGGCGCTATAGTTTAGCGACTGATATTGTTGGCTATTTGATAGAGTGTGTGACTGGGCAGCAGTTTGACGAATTTTTATATCAAAACATTTTCGAGCCATTGGATATGACGACTACAGGTTTTTGTGTCGCGGCAGAAAAACGTCATTTGGTTGTCTCTTTGGCACAAGCAAACGATATGTATCACCCGATGGATACCGGTTACCGCGAAAGTCCGTTTGAAGTAGCAACGCCAATTATAGAGCGACCCAAATTTATATCTGGAGGAGGCGGTTTGTTTTCGACGGTTAATGATTATCTTCATTTTATGCAGATGCTTGAGGCGCAAGGTAAGTGGCATGGAGAGCAAGTTATTCGCTCACAAACACTACGCTTGATGTTGACCGACCAGCTGCCCATAGGTGTTAGTTTGAATTTTCCTATGTGGCGATTGCCTGGGGTTGGTTACGGTCTTGGGTTTGCCTTCAAGGAGGCGCAATTGGGAGCATCAGGGCGAAGAGCGAGTTATTTTTGGGGAGGCATGGCTGGCACTCATAGTTGGGTTTTTGATAATGGTGTTATCGCTCTATGCATGACTCAGATGATGCCTAGCTTTTTACATCCATTTAGTGATGATTTTGAAAAACTTGTAGCCCAACTCAATTTATAAAAAAATAATATGCGGCGCTCTGGCCTTCGGTGTCAATTGCTCCAGAGCGCACACTAAGCGGCTGCCATAGTCCCGTCGCGGACAACATCCGTTCGTTATCACCTGTGCTCACACACTAACTTTCGGCGTGCCTACTCAGCTATTAATTAAAAAAGAATTAGCCTATTGGAGAGTTACAATTGTGATACCAGTGCTATTTTTTTCTTCCTTGAGGTATAGAAACTATACTTTTGAGTCTCTAAGTGTATACTTTAAACTGAATAGAAAACATTGACGATAATAAAAAAAGGAGATGACATTGGCGGCATTAAGCTCTCCACCTGTTCAATTAACATCAACGCAACGAGTCCACACGGGTTCCCGTGTGGCCGATGCCCTTTTGAGTGAAGTCTTGCTAGTTGACGCCCGAAAGGTCTTTCTGTTGGTGAGCAAAACCCTCAATACTACCACCGACGAGATTTCACAAATCATTGATGCCTTGGGTGATCGTGTGGCCGCTGTTTACGATGGCATTCAGCCGCACGTGCCGCGCAGCTGTGTTTTAAAGGCAGCAGCAGTAGCTCGCTTAGTAGATACAGATCTTGTTGTTACTGTAGGTGGAGGTTCAGTAACCGATGCCGGCAAGCTCATTCCATTGGCGCTAAAATATAATTGGCTGGAGCATGACGATTTTGAGCCATACAGGGTCTATGTAAATGATGCTGGGGATACAGTGGTACCAACTTTTGATGCGCCCGATGTGCCGTTAATTTGTTGCCCAACAACTCTCTCGGGGGGCGAATTTTACTACCTAGCTGGTGCAACCGATGAAAAGGTGGCTCACAAACAGGGATATGCGCACGTCGATATGGCCCCAGTGAGCATAGTACTCGACCCACAACTTACTCGGCACACGCCTAAATGGTTATGGACGTCAACTGGGGTACGTTCAGTAGACCATGCTCTGGAAACGCTTGGTTCTTTCCAGTCAAATGGATTCAGCGATGCCATGGCAGATGCCGCTTTGCGTCATCTATGTGAGGCGTTACCGATTGTGCATGCGGATCCTGATGATTATGCGGGGCGACTGCGCTGCCAAATTGGCGTGTGGTTGTCGATGTCGCCAATTGTTGCTGGTGTGCCTATGGGCGCCAGTCATGCTATTGGGCATATTTTAGGCGGCACTTGCGATGTGCCGCATGGATACTGTTCATGCGTCATGGCACCCGCTGTATTAGATTTTAATTGGGAATTCAATGAAGAGCGTCAGCGGCGAATCAGCGAATGCCTTGGTGATCAAAATGAGCGCGCTTCGGTTTTGGTTGACAAATTTATTCGCGGTTTGGATATGCCACGTTCTCTGGCAGAGGTGGGTGTTGGGCCAGATCAATTCGATGTGATAGCAAAGACTACCATGATGGACTTTTGGGTAAGAACAAATCCGCGGCCGATTGATGGACCTGCGGATGTACGTAAAATTTTAGAATTGGCTTTGTCGTGAGATAAATGCGATGAAAAATTTACAACAAGTATATTGGGTACACAAAGAAACTTCTGCACTTGAAGAGGAAATGGCTGCATTTAAGCGCCGTCGGATTAAAGAAACAGCCTGGCACATGTTTTTTCGTGATGGCTATGAAGCGACCACAGTCGCTAGACAATTAGATTTCATTAAGCTGTTTATCCACTCTTACCTTAAAAATAAGAGTGAATTCCTATACGAGATATGTAAAACAAGCGTCTCACTGCCTCTCAAAGCCGGTAAAGATATCCAAAAAATTCCGAATACCCCTTTGGAAAAGTTGCAATCGTTAGTACACGAAGTTATACGTATCGCCATCACTCATCAACAATATATTGTTGTTTATGAACGATCCCCCCCGCCCGCGACGCGCGCGCGTCACACGGTATACGAAAGCAACATAGCCTTTGTGATCACAGTATTTGCGTCTTTTTACAGGAAGGTTCCGACAATGGCGAGTTTGCCATCAAGGTGCCGTTCATGACCACGACTACCGTTGGCGGCATGTTGACCTGGGTGGCCTTCTGGCACTCACCCTTAGGTCTTTTGTCCGAGGCGGAAATTGACGCTCATGCGATTGATATGGTTCTGGCAGTTGTTGGCGATCAACCAACTCAGATTGCGATGTTGGGTGGTAAACAGATAGAGGAGTGCGTGCATGCATGATCATAGAGTAGTGAGTCGGGAAACCTGTGTTACCCGTTATTTATTGCATCGCTGGGCAGAAGAGTTCTCTGGTAAGACCTTTGCAGTTTTTGAGAATGGCGAGACGTGGACTTATGCGGAACTATTAGCCAAAGTACTGCCGCTGGCAAGTGGTCTCGCTGATCAGACAGTGAAGCAGGGCGATAATGTTGGTGTTTGGCTGTTTGACGGTCGCGAGGCAATTCTTACGTTTTTTGCGATTAATTATTTAGGGGCGGTGTTCGTACCGTTTAATACTGCCTACAAGGGTCAGCTACTAGAGCATGTTCTTGCGAATTCAGACGCGGATGTCTTAATCGCGCACTCGCAGCTCCTGCCACGTCTCCAACGGGTTGACCTCGCTTCGATCAATCGAGTGGTCTGCGTTGGTCGGTGCGATGCCAACCTTGAGTTACAGATTGCCGATTACGCAAGTGTGGCAAACTGTGCTCAATCGATCCCCGATCTTGAACGACCTATCGAGCCATGGGATACGCAGTCGATTATTTATACGTCTGGAACAACTGGCCCGTCTAAGGGCGTATTGTCCTCATATTTACATATATTTACTAACGCTGGCCCAGAGACATGGCACTTTGTAAATACAGACGACAGGTTTCTCATTAACATGCCAATTTTTCACATCGGCGGCATGGGGGTGATCTTTTCGATGTTAGCGCGCGGTGGCTCAATCGCCGTAATGGATGGTTTTTCTACAGAGCGGTTTTGGCCGTTTGTCCGCAAGTCCCAAGCTACTGCGGTATTCCTTTTGGGCGTAATGTCTACTTACCTGCTCAAGCAATCAGCTTCGTTTGAGGATAAAAATCACAGATTGCGTGTGGCATTTATGGTGCCGTTGACTGAGGCCAGCGTGGATTTCACCGAACGTTTCGGTGTCGATGTATATACCATCTTTAATATGACTGAGGTGTCATCGCCGATAGTTTCGGAGCCCAATCCTGGCGTCCGAGGAACCTGTGGTAAAAAGCGTGAGGGTGTTGATGTTCGATTAGTCGATGACAACGATTGCGAGGTGCGTATTGGCGATGTCGGTGAGATGATCGTGCGCACTGATCGACCTTGGGGTATGAATCACGGTTACTACAAGAATGCCGAGGCAACCGCAACGGCTTGGCGCAACGGCTGGTTTCATACTGGCGATTGTTTTCGTCAAGATCAAGATGGATATTTCTACTTTGTTGATCGCTTAACAGATTCTATTCGTCGACGTGGTGAGAATATTTCGTCGTTTGAGGTTGAGGCTGAAGTGCTCGCATTTCCTGCGGTGCGCGAGACTGCTGCCTATGCGGTGGCTAATGAAAATGGTGAAGATGATGTCATGCTTGCGGTTGCCCCCGTCGATGGGACCTCGATCGATGAAGCTGAGTTACTGGATTTTTTAATAGAGCGCATGGCGCACTTTATGGTGCCGAGATACATTAGGGTGTTGGCAGACTTACCTAAGACACCTTCCTCCAAGGTATTAAAACATCAACTTCGTAGCGAGGGAATCACTGCTGATGCCTGGGATCGCGAATTACACAACATAAAAGTAAAGCGAGAAAATTTAAATTAAGACAATTAGTAAAGTTTTTCTGAGCTTCCGGTGTCTCAATCGTAATGGGACAGCTATATAAGACAGGATCGTGACCTTAGATGGCTCCATCAAATGACACAACGAACTTAAAAATCAAGGGGAACAAAAAATGAATATATGTAAACGCACAGCTTTTGTATGGTCTATTTTCGGTGCTATTGGACTATCTACGGCGTCATTTGCAGAGCAGACAGTTGAGGAGATTGTCGTGACTGCGACTAAACGCGCCACTTCTTTGCAAGATGTTGCCGGTGGTGCCAATGTGATTAGCGGAGACCAGATTAAATCGGGAGCGGTACAAAATATTCGCGACTTGACTACAGATGTTCCTAGCTTGTCAATAGGTGACCAATTCGGATTTGCGAGAGTCTTCATGCGCGGCATTGGCATGACTAGTATTGATATAGGTGGTGAGGGTTCGGTAGCATTTTTGCAAGATGGGGCTCTTGTTCCTAGACCAGCCGCACAACTTATGGGAATGTTTGATCTGTCTCAAGTTGAAGTATTGCGGGGACCTCAAGGAACGCTTTATGGTCGTGGTGCAACCGCCGGTGCGATCAATCTCGTCACCAACAAACCGGGTGAAGTGTTTGCGGGTTATGTCAGCACTACGGTTGGGAATTTCGGTTTGATGAGTGTCGAGGGCGCCGTCGATATGCCTTTGAATGACCAATTCAGTATGCGTTTGGCGATGAAAAATGTGCAGCGGGATGGCTATGGTACTAACCTCTACTCGGGTGCCGATGTGGATGATCAAGATGCTCAATCCTATCGGCTCACTATGGCCTATGATTCTGGAACTAACCTACGGGGATCCCTGTCAGTGCAATACTATGAGGAGGATGATAAAAATTACGCATTTCATTACTTCGGTACATCGGCCGGTTCGAGCACAAGCCTACCTCTATCCGTACCGATTTTGGGAGGCCAAACGGTCAGTCAAGCAGGCGGTGATATATATGATATCAATTCCGATCAAGAAGCGATTAATACACGCGATGGTCATATGGTCAACATGAATATCGAATATGACCTCAATGAAAAGATGTCTTTGACGTCGATTACTTCACTACAA
>JAPKCN010000082.1 GCA_028822945.1 Porticoccaceae bacterium
ATTAAGGGTAGTTAGCGCGGTGCCAAACAAACTCGTTACAGAGTTGTGTGTCAGGTCGCCAAAAAATAGTTCGATGCCGTTATCGGCAAGACCATCCAACTGAAATTTAATACCGTGTGGGTAACTTTTCCCATCCAACAATTTTTTGCCGCGCCACAGAGTTTGCTCAGTTACTTCGCCAATGCTGGTGATTAATTCTTGAAACTCCTCGTCCAACTCGGCGCGTTGTTCTGTGTTGAGAGTAGAGTCAGCAGAATGTACCGCAAGACCACGCATTTTTGTCAGATCGGTAGCGATGCGTTTACTAGCACTCTCGGCCAGTTGGATCATGGAACTGGCGGCATTAGCGTTTCTGACCGCCTGCTTAAGTTCATTGATCTGTTTGGTCATGGTCGAGGATATTATAAGTTCTTCGACTGGATCATCGGGCCCAAGCATGAGACACACCAAAGTTTGACTTTAACGAGCCCAATGCTAAATTTGCCCATCAAGTATGTCAATGTAATATATTTAATCAATCGCTTTATAGATGTTCTCTTTGGAAGATTTGATGCCTCATTTGCTTATTTATGTCGCTCTTGGTGGAGATGACTGATCTGTTATTAACGCCTGAGTCATCGATATTTCCCCGACGGAGTTGCAGCATTATTTGCCTGAATAATCTGTAGTCGGTCGACGTTGCGACTGTTTGCTCAACGCGACTTACTATTAACAGTATTTTTTAGCCTAGTTTTTCACCCAGTCCAGAGCTGAAATGGCGGCTTTGTATATGCCTGATAGCTATTGTTGTACTTATAACGCTAAAGATTTTAGGCAGTTTAAAGCTGAGAGTGGTGTGTTTATGATGATTTTTCTCGATCGTGGCATTCGGACATTAGGCAATTTTTTAATTTAACGTCCGGCCAGTTTGTAATGACGACTCTGTATCTTGCGTCGAACTATGTGATGGTTTTTGCATCGGATTAGCAATTTTACCCGTCAATCATGCCAGTATCCGTCTGACTGTAAGGCGTTTGCACATAAAAATATTACTTTTAGTCCTATTAAATATCCATTATTTTTTAATCGGTCCAGTTTAATGTCAGTCGCACTCTAACGCCATATTATCAACCTGATTTTCACCGCAGCCATCGCAAACAGTCGTCGGTAGATTTCTGAGACTGTCGCCCTTTGGGAATAAGCGTTACAGGACAAGTCGATTGTGGTCGTAAAAAAAATCTTGAGATGGCGCATATTTTTTGGCTGGTAGCCAACTATATGACCCGTTTCCAGGATTATCAGTGGCGCACCTGCGCTGTTATAGTACGCTAAACGCCGTAGCCTGACTTTTACTGCAGGGTCAAATCAATCCGGCTGATGAATTTAGGAAATCTCATGACGAGCTATGAATTGACGATGACGCTGGTCAGTGGGTTATTTTTTATGCTCTTGGTCGCCTGGATCTCCTATCGACAAACGCGCGGTGTGACCGAGACTCAGGAGGGCTATTTTCTCGCTGGCCGGGGGCTCAGCGCGGTCTTTATAGCGGGTTCATTACTGCTGACAAACTTGTCGGCTGAACAGTTAATTGGACTAAATGGCTCAGCCTATGGCTTCAATTTAAGCAGCATGGGCTGGGAGGTTACAGCAGCTTTTGCGACTATTTGCATGGCCTTTGTATTTTTGCCGCGCTATTTGGCCGGTGCCTTTACGACATTGCCCGAATTTCTCAATCAACGCTTTGATAACGATGTCAGGCGTCTATCGGTCCTGCTATTTTTACTCGGCTATGGGTTGGTAACTATCCCATCGGTACTTTACTCGGGCTCGATCGCTGTCTTGCAACTGTTCGATCTTCCGCTGTTGCTAAATATGTCCTACAGTTCTGCGCTGGTTGTGACAATCGTTGCGATCGGCGCTACTGGAGCCCTCTATGCGGTGTTTGGTGGGTTGCGCGCGGTGGCAGTATCCGACACCCTGAATGGTGCTGGTCTGCTGATAGTTGGTATCGCGATACCTTGGTTGGGCCTGTCGGCGCTGGGTGAGGGCAGTGTCGATCTCGGAGTAACGCGCCTGCTAAGCGAGCACACCGAGAAGCTCAATGCGATTGGCTCGGAGACCGATCCGACGCCGTTTGCCACACTGTTTACCGGTATGATTTTTGCTAACTTGTTTTACTGGTGCACCAATCAGTACGTGATTCAACGCATTCTTGCGGCGAAAAGCCTTGCCGAGGGGCAAAAAGGGGTGCTGTTGTCTGGTTATTTTAAGGTGTTGGTGCCGTTTATTATGATGTTGCCTGGGGTCATTGCCTTTCATCTCTACGGTGGCAGCGACAGCGCAACAGGTCTATCTTCGATAGATCTTGCCTATCCTCGGTTGATTCGCGACCTGTTGCCGGTGTATGCGCTGGGCTTTTTCCTGGCGGTTTTATTGGGTGCGGTGTTTAGCTCCTTCAACTCCTTGCTAAACAGTGCAGCCACGCTTTTTTGCGTCGATATTTACTTGCCGTATCGAGCGGTGCGAGGCGCGGCCGCATTAGATGACAAACAGGTGGTTGGCATTGCGCGACGGGTATCGGTTGTGATCGCACTCTTTTCATTTGTCGTCGCGCCGATGCTGCAGTTCGCCCCCGATGGGTTGTGGCAGGTGATTCGCGTGTTTACTGGGTTTTATAATATCCCGATGGTGGCCATTGTGTTGGTCGGGTTGTTTACCCGCCGGGTGCCCGCGTTTGCCGCGAAATGGGTAATAATCTTGCATATTACCGCCTATGGGCTATTACAGTTCGTGTTTGAAGAGCAGATCCCACTACATTTTTTACACCTCTATGCTATTTTGTTTTGCAGCGAAGTCGCTATGATGTTGTTCGTAGGTTATCGCTGGCCACGGCAACCTACGGCGGCTTATATACACCCTGAAGCCGTCGATATGCAGCCTTGGCCGCTGGCTATGCCATGCGCCGCAACCTTGATGTCGTGCGTTATCGGCTTGTATCTCACACTGTCGCCGATCGGTTTGGTAGGGGGTGTGAGTCGTGCATATGTGCCACTGATGTGTGTATTACTGGCTATTAATATCGTCGTATGGTGGCGGTTTTCGAGATCGACGACGGGCGTCGAAGAGCATTTTTAGTGAGTGGATAAATGATCTTAAAAAAACCTAGATTACGCAGTTTTGCGGAGGCGCATAACCAGCGTCATATCACTGCCGGCGATCGCTATTTATACGCGCAACCGAAGATTACTCAAAGTTTGGTGGTCATAGGTTGCGGAACCATGGGGCAGGAGCATATGCGCGTCGCAGCAATCCTTGGTAGGATGCGGGTGCAGGGGATCTTCGATACGCATCAATATAGCCTCGATTGCGCCGAGGATAACTACCGCCAATACAGTTCCGAGCCGCTTGTGCGATATGACGACTTGCGCAGTGCGTGCATGGACCCGGCAGCCGATGTGCTGCTGATCTGCACGCCGAACTATACCCACATGGATATTCTCCAAGTGGCGATGCAATCGGGTAAACCCATTCTTCTGGAAAAACCTATGGCCACCGACCTCGCCGACGCTGCGGCGATTGTGGAACTCGACGCTGACTATAAGAGTTTTATTCAGATCGGCTTGCAATACCGGTTTAAGGCGCAATACGTCGAGGCTTTCCACGAGGCATTGGTACGTCGCTCTCTAGGTACGCTGAAAACGATTGCCGTGAGCGAGCACAGGCCGCCGTTTTTGGACAAGGTAGAGCAGTGGAATAAATATAATCGCTATACCGGCGGTACTCTGGTGGAAAAATGCTGTCACTATTTTGATCTAATCAATCGATTGGCCGAATCAACACCGGTCAAGGTTTATGCTAGTGGCGGTCAGGCGGTTAACTTCATCGATTTTGAGCGTGGCGGTGAGCCTGCCGATATCGATGACCACGCCTTTGTAGTAATCGATTATGCCAACGGTGTGCGGGCAAATTTCAGCTTGAATATGTTTGCTCACGGTTTTTTTGAAGAATTGGTGGTAGGTGGTGACAGGGGCTGTTTAAAAGCGCGGGAGAGCGTCGATTTTCATCGCCAAACGGATCCTGAGGTGACCTTACACATGGAGTTTGGTGAGACTGCAGCCGCTCGCAAAACGCAACTTAGTTACCCCAGTATAATTGAGGAAAGCGGTCATCAGGGTGCTACTTATTACCAGCACGCTGCGCTGGCAGACCGCCTAGATGGCGTGCTTACAGCGATTGGTGGCAGCGTTGCCGCTACCCCGCGCGAGGGTTTCACTGCAATGCTTGTGGCGAGTGCTGCCCAGGCCTCTATGGCAAGCGGAGACGCGCTGTTGATCGACGATTTTTTGTGCCGATGTGGCATGCAACCGATAACCTTATAATAGCGAGCTATTTATGACAGAAACTATCGCTCCGGCGATCAACGTAACTGGAAGAGCTATGCCCTCCGTCGGCTTAGGGCTTTGGAAGATTTCGACAGAGAGTGTCGCTGAGACCGTCTATCAGGCGATCGCCGCAGGTTATCGGCATCTCGATAGCGCCAGTGATTACTCTAACGAAAAGCAGGTGGGCGAGGGTATTGCGCGCGCTCTGGCGGATGGTCTTTGCCAGCGCGGTGATTTATGGATAACCTCAAAGCTGTGGAATACCTATCATCGGCGTGAGCATGTCGAGGCGGCCTGTCGCAAGTCGTTAGATGACCTTGGCTTGGACTACCTCGATCTGTACTTGGTGCACTTTCCGATTGCTTTGGCGTATATCGATTTTGACGATCGCTATCCGCCACAATGGTTTTATGATCCCAGCGCTGCGCAACCCGAAATGCAACTCGATCGAGTGCCATTGAGCGAGACTTGGGGGGCCATGGAGCAGCTAGTCGAAGGTGGTTTAGCGAGGCAGATCGGAGTATGTAACTACACTGCCAGTTTGCTTCATGACTTGATGAGTTACGCGCGTATAAAACCGGCTATGTTACAAATTGAGTCGCACCCCTATCTGACTCAGGAGGCACTATTGCGCACCGCTGTCGGTTACGATATTGCGGTCACCGCATTTTCGCCACTTGGGGCGTTGTCCTACGTGGAACTCGATGCGGCGATCCCCGCCGACTCGGTGCTAGGTGAGCCGGTGGTGATTGCCGCCGCTAAACGCGCCGATGTAAGCGCGGCGCAGGTGGTGTTGCGCTGGGGCGTCCAGCGCGGTACCGCTGTGATTCCCAAAACTAGTCAGCCGAAGCGTTTGGCAGAGAATCTTGCGCTTGCAGGCTTGGTTCTCAGCGACGCCGAGATGGCGCAGATTTCTGCGCTCAATCGCAATCGTCGGTTTAACGACCCGGGGATTTTCTGTGAGCAGGCATTTAACACCTTTCACTCAATATACGGATAGCCATAGATGGCTGATTTAACAGTCGAGCAGATTACCGATCCCAAGCAACAGCATATTAAGGCAGATGTCTTCCCGCTGATGTTACGCGCTTCATACAGCGCTCACATGGCTGCGGTGTTGGACTGGGCTGCGGCCAATAGTCAAACCTTGCAAACCCAGCTGGCTAGACATGGAGCGATTATGTTGCGCGGTTTTGGGCTAACAGACAGCGATGACTTTGACGCCTTGGTACGAGCCTTGGGTGTGACCAATTTCACCTATGCCGAATCGCTTTCAAATGCGGTGCGCCGCAATCGCACGGAGCGAGTTTTTACCGCCAATGAAGCGCCGCCCTCGGTGTCGATATATTTACACCACGAGATGGCGCAGACGCCGGTGTATCCATCACGTCTGATGTTCTTTTGCGAACAGGCGGCCGAGTCGGGCGGCGCGACACCAATCTGTCGCTCGGATGTGCTGCTGTCGCAACTGCGTCAGAGGTGCCCCGCATTTGTCGCCGCCTGCGAGACACTCGGTGTGCGCTATTCGCAAAGTATGCCGGCAGAAGACGATTTGAATTCTGGTCAAGGGCGCAGTTGGCGCAGCACCTTGAGCGTTGCAAACCGCCAGCAGGCCGAACTTCGATTGACAAAACTTGGCTACCAGTGGGTTTGGCAAACTGCTGATGCGCTGCGGGTGACCACGCCAGTTCTTCCCGCTGTGCGCACCACAAAGACCGGCGTAAAGGTATTTTTTAATCAGTTAATCGCAGCCTATCGAGGTTGGCAAGACGTTCGCAACGAGTCCGAAAAGTCGATTTTTTTTGGTGATGGCTCGGCGATTGATGTCGATGCTATGGCGACGGCGATTGCGCTGGCCGATGAGTTGACCTTTGATATCCCCTGGCAGAGTGGCGATGTCGCTGTGTTAGACAACTTTTTGGTGATGCATGGGCGGCGGACATTTAGCGGCGAACGAAGGGTGTTGGCATCGCTAATCGCTTAAAGCGCTTGATTATCTGTCGCCTGAGGCGATTGTCAGTTCTTGCAGTGTTGCAGTGTTGCAGGGATATGGCCTGTATGTGAGCCAGACCTGTGGCCGCTTGGCGTCGATAATCGGACACTGACCATTAGCAAGCTCATGGGACGCCTTGCGGCGCGCAACAGCGGCAAGTGGTGCGAAAAAACTAATGGTTCTGCAAGTGTATTGTTCGCTTTATGCCGGCAAATTACTGGCGTATACTAGCTACATTGCATAAGTGCAGTAATTCTCAGGGCGGGGTGAAAGTCCCCACCGGCGGTAATCGCTTAAAAGGCGTAGCCCGCGGGCGCTCTTGGCTGTGGTCAAGGGGACAAGCAGAGCCGGTGTGATTCCGGGGCCGACAGTTAAAGTCTGGTTATGAGAATGAGACTATCGCTTCAAGTGCGCACCCGCGTAGTTGTGTCGCTGGCTTATTTGCCCTGTTGTTTAACTTAAACTAATGAGGCAAACAACAGATGAATGCTCAATTCAATTCTGATGTAGTAAAGACCACGCAGAGCGATCGCATCGCATTTGTGCAGGCGTGCTGGCATCGCGAGATCGTCGATAATCTTCGTCATGCCTTTTTGGCTGAAACCGCCAAGCTCGACAATCGCCTGATAGACGTTTTTGAAGTACCTGGCGCGTTTGAACTTCCTCTGCGGGTAAAAACCCTGGCGGCATCCGGCCGCTATGCGGCAGTGGTTGCCGCCGGTTTAGTTGTCGACGGTGGCATATATCGACATGAATTTGTTGCAACTGCAGTGATCGATGGTCTGATGCGAGCCCAGATGGACACTGGAACACCGGTATTTTCAGCCGTGTTGACGCCACACGACTTTTTAACAGATGGTCAGCCGGAGTTCTTTGCTGAACACTTTATTATCAAGGGAACCGAGGTTGCCCAGGCTTGCGCTGCAAGCCTCGGGCATTACAGTAAACTCGAAGTGGCCTAGGCATACGCCACTTCAGTGTGGGGTAGAAATGCATTGCGGCGGCAATAGCAATCGACATAGGTCTGTATGCACAGCCGAGCGACCCTTCACGAATAGTGTAACCGAGTGCATGGCGATCTAAGATAAGGTTTAACAGTCAATGCCCAGACATGAGGGTCAGTCAACGGAGGCTTCATGAGTGTTATTAACTACGCCGCGGCGGATGAATTATTGGTCGTTGCACGCGGTCACCCTTATCCCAAGGATGCTTTTAGTGCAGTATTTGATGAGCTAAAAGATTATCGCTGGTCACTGGTCGAGCAACCAGCTGCGGCGCGTTTTTTTCACTACGATAGTTGCAGACAGTACTCCGCCATGGTTTGCTACGATATGCCAGGTGTCGACTTCACAGTGGCCAACGATCCGCCGACCTTACTTGCTCCGAGTGAAGATTTTAAAAGCAATATGATTGCCATGCTCGAGGCAGGTATGGGTATGGTCTTTATGCACCACAGCCTAGCAGCCTGGCCGACATGGGATGAGTATGCAGAAATTATTGGCGGTCGCTTTCACTATCGGCCAGCTACACTGCGCGGCCAGTTCTGGCCAGATTCTGGA
>JAPKCN010000275.1 GCA_028822945.1 Porticoccaceae bacterium
GGCAAATATAACGCTTTCGCCGCCCTCCAATTGCACCCTGCGCATAGTCGGGTCTAGGGTTGCGAAAAGCTGATCTGCCACCAATACATCAGCGTGAGTCAGCGCATTGAACAGGGAGGACTTGCCAGCATTTGTGTATCCCACAAGCGATACCGTAGAGATCTCTGCACGCGCCCTCGAGAGCCGCCCTTGATGACGCTGCTGACGTACTTTAAGCAGCCGTTTCTGTATGGATTTAATACGCGCCCTGACTAACCTCCGATCTGATTCTAGTTGCGTTTCGCCTGGGCCGCGCATACCAATTCCGCCCTTTTGGCGTTCGAGGTGCGTCCAACCGCGCACTAAGCGCGAAGATAAATGCTGTAACTGGGCCAATTCAACCTGTAACTTACCCTCGTGAGTTCGGGCGCGCTGAGCAAAAATATCTAAAATTAAACCGGTGCGATCTAACACCCGACAACACAGAATCGCCTCTAGGTTGCGCTCTTGGCTCGGCGTCAGGTTATGATTAAAAATTACTAACTGCGCACCATGAGCGGCAACCGACGCGACTATCTCATCAACTTTTCCTGAGCCAGCAAACAGCTTAGCGTCGGGAGCTCTTCGCGAACCCGTGACAATCTCCATTGGAATACCGCCCGCCGAAATAACCAGTTCCTCAAACTCACGGACGTCTTCGGGTGCGGCCTCGCTACGCAAAACCAGATGCACTAAGACTGCCCGCTCACCGGAGGAAGGACGCTCAAAAAATAGCGTCACGCGCAGTTAGTAGTCATCGTCGGCAAAATCGCCCTCATTGCCGAGGTCATAGCGGCCGTCTTGGGCCATCCCAGACGCTACCGCCGGGTTAGCAGCTGGCAACTTGACCGGTCGCGACGGCACTACAGTGGATATTGCGTGTTTGTAAACCATTTGACTAACGGTATTCTTTAACAGAACCACAAACTGATCGAACGATTCAACTTGACCCTGTAATTTGATACCGTTCACGAGAAATATTGATACTGGGATTCTTTCCTTACGTAAGACGTTAAGAAAAGGGTCTTGTAAATTGTGTCCCTTTGACATTGGTACAGCTCCTTAAATATAAGTTGTTCTGCCAAAAAAATCAGCAGTAATCGGGCTAGGTTCGGAGTGGGATTGCGACTCACTCACTAATTTATCTATCCACGTAGTGGGAAATGGGGGTCATTAGTATATTTTTCAAGCACTTTTCAGTTATTTTTTTTGCCCCCAAACGATAATTATCTGCGTCTATAGCCAATAAGTTCAGATCGATCCAGCGTCGCATCCAGGTCATTTGGCGCTTTGCCAACTGCCGTGTCGCGACAATCCCCCTCTCCACTGCCTCCGACTGCGAGCCGCAGTTGTCTACGCAGTCCCATAATTGCCGATAACCCACTGAACGCATCGCCGGGAGGTCACCATGTAAGTCACCTCGTAGATAAAGCGCTTCTACTTCAGCATAGAAACCAGCTGTCATCATCGCCCTGAAACGCTGCTCTATTCGTCGGTGCAGTAGAGCTCGATCGGTGACTAATAAGCCAAATTGATAAACCCGATAATCGGCTGTCAACCCGCTTATGGATGAGAGTCGATGAAGGGCTGATAACGGCTTTCCGGTTATTTCAAAAACTTCGAGCGCGCGCTGAATACGCTGCGATTGGTGAGGATGCAAATCCTCAGCCGTGGCAGCATCGACGTCTTTTAGTTGTTTATAAAGACTCTCGATGCCGTGTTCGTCAATCCGTGCTTTGAGCCTCGAACGAATATCGGCGTTGGCTTCAGGCAACTCAGTCAGACCCGACAGGAGTACGCGAAAATACATCATACTACCGCCAACTAATAACGGGATCTTGCCCCTGCCGACAATATCGACAATTGCGGCACGTGCGTCGTCGACAAATTTTGCCACCGAATAAATCTCAGAGGGATCGACGACGTCGATTAGCCAATGCGGCACTGCACGCAGCATATCAGTTGACGGCTTTGCTGAGCCAATATCGAGTTGCCGGTAGACCTGAGCCGAATCGACACTGACAATTTCAATT
>JAPKCN010000083.1 GCA_028822945.1 Porticoccaceae bacterium
CGCTTGAGTGCCATGAACGCCATAAAAGCTATGACTTTGTGGCCGGCTTACCAGCATTTTGAAGAGCGTGACAAGGGTTCCCTCAAAGCGGGAAAACTGGCGGATTTTGTCATCTTAGATCGTAATCCGCTGACCGTGGCGACCTCAGAAATAGAGACTATCCGAATTTTGGAAACCATCAAGGCTGGACGTACCGTGTACACCGCGAAGATAGTATTAACGTCTAAAGCAGAGGATAGCGGGTAGACGGTTTAGCGCCGCTCGGCGCAGTCTCGAGAGACTCTCTAGCCTGCAGTGCTGTCGCTAATTGATGAATGAACTAATTTATGTAAAAGGATACACAGTGAAAGAGACATTAACCACAGACTACCTCGTAGTTGGCAGTGGGGTGGTCGGCATGGCTTTCGTCGATACGCTGCTAACGGAGACCGACGCCAATATTATTGTTGTCGATCGCTATGTTAAACCTGGTGGTCACTGGAACATGGCATACCCGTTTGTCACTCTGCATCAGCCGTCATCATTTTTTGGTGTGAGTTCCATGGAACTGAGCCGCGGCGATATCGATCAGATTGGTTTAAACAAGGGTATGGGTGATCTCGCGACGGGTGCAGAGATCTGTGCTTATTTTGATGATGTTATGCGTTTGCGCTTTTTGGCGAGCGGCCGAGTCCGATATTTTCCGATGTGCGATTATCGCGGCGATGGCCAGTTCACGGCTAAATTGACCGGTAAGATTTTTACTGTGGTCTACCAAAAACTGGTCGATGCGACTTTTATGACGATAGCTGTGCCGTCGACTCATACGCCAAACTTTAATGTTGCGCCCGAAGTGCAGTTTATGCCGTTAAATAACCTACCGAGGATCACTGAAAAACCTGCTGGTTACGTAATTATTGGCGGTGGTAAGACTAGCATCGATGCCTGCCTTTGGTTACTTGAGGTCGGCGTCGACCCCGATGATATTACCTGGATTCGCGCCCGCGACGGCTGGTTGTTAGATCGCGCCAATGCGCAGCCATCAGAGGCATTTTTTAGTACCTCGGTGGGTTCAATTGCGGCGCAGTACGAGGCGATCGGCAGCGCCAGTAGCATCGACGACATGTTTCAACGCCTCGAGGACTGCGGATACTTAGTGCGCTTGGATCCGGCGATACGGCCACGCATGTTTCATGCGGCGACCGTTAGTCGCGCCGAAGTTACCGAGTTACAGCGGATTAAAAATGTCGTGCGCGCCGGCCATGTGCGATCTATCCAAGCCAATCGCATTATCCTTCAGGAGGGTGAAATGGCTACGACTACGGCGCATGTGCATGTCGATTGTTCGGCGAGTTTAGAGCGTTCGTTTGGTCATAAAGTGCCGTCGCCGATCTTTGCTGGAGAATCTATCATGCCGCAGATGATCCGCGCCTATCAACCTGCGTTTAGTGCGTCTATGGCGGCTTATGTGGAAGCTAATTACACCGATGAAGTAGAAAAAAACCGGCTTTGTGGGTTGGTGCCAACTCCCAATCGCGACGTTGATTTCATTTCCATGACTTTGGCGATGATGATCAACCAGTACAACTGGTCGCAAGATAAACCGCTGCGTCGATGGTTTAGACAAAATCGCCTCGACGGTTTTGCCAAGCTGCTCGGTGATATGGACAGACACGATCAGGCGAAAACCGACATTATGCGCCGTATTCAAAAAAATCTATTGCCGGCGGTAGCTAAACTCCAACAATTTTCTGCCGAACTAGCCGATGGAGCATCGAAATGAGCGAGTTTCAAACGTATAAAGCCGATTTAACCCGCGGGCGTTTGGTTGATACCGACGAACCTACAGCGCTTACGCAATTGCAACAGGGCAATATTTTATTACGCGTCGAGCGCTTTGCTTTTACCGCCAACAACGTGACCTATGGCGCGGCTGGCGATACTATTGGCTACTGGAAATTTTTCCCCGCCAGCGAGAATCCTAGTTGCGAGTGGGGGTGCTTGCCGGTGTGGGGTTTCGCTGAGGTCGTCGCCGCCAAGGTCGAGGGTATAGAGGTCGGCGAACGGGTTTATGGTTATCTGCCGCCGGCGGCTTTCGTGGTGCTATCGCCGGTTGCCGTATCCGCGCAACGCTTTATCGATGGATCGCGCCATCGCGCTGAATTACCGCCAGTTTACAACTATTACCAGCGGCTATCAGGTGAGGTCGGTTACGATCGCGCGCTGGATAACACCCGAGCACTGTTGCACCCCCTGCATGTGACGTCGTTTTGTCTCTGTGATGAACTTGAGGATGCTAATTATTACGATGTGGAGCAGATTATTGTCCTCAGCGCGTCGAGTAAGACCGCCATTGGTATGGCTCAGGGACTTGCCGAGCAGGCACAGAGTCCTTCGGTAGTCGGCGTCACGTCGCCGGACAATCGTGATTTTGTCGCGGCACTAGGGTGTTACGACGAGGTTCACTGCTATGATGATTTGTCGCAAATCGACGGCCACAAGAGCAGTATTATGGTCGATATGGCTGGTAACCGCGACGTCTTGGGCGCAGTTCATGCAGCCCTTGGCGATAATATGCGTAGATGCATCAGTGTTGGCATGACACATTGGCAGAGCCTTACTGATCAAAATCCATTAGCGGCGCAGATTAACCGGCAGCGGAGCCATTTTTTCTTCGCGCCGGCGCACGTGCAAAAGCGCATAGGCGATTGGGGCGCAGAGGAGTTCGCCCTGCGCAGCGCGCAATTTGTTGCGACGCGGATGCGTCAAAGCGTCGCTTGGATGACTGTCGAAGAGATCTCTGGATTGCCCGCACTGCAGGATATTTACAGTGATCTGGTGGTTGGCAACAGTAATCCGCGTAACGGGTTGGTGGTAGTACTCTAGGCATCCTGAGTGCTCTATGCGCGCAACAGCGCGGTGATCTCAGGTTTCTGCGACCTTCGTATATAATTTTAATATCGGCAAACTAAGAGTATTTAATGAAACTGATAGTTCTTCTACTTGCGCTTGTCTCGATGCCCACAAAAATCTGGGCAGTGGACGATTATTCGGGGGCGGCGGCTATCTCGCCAAGCTATATTTTTGCTTGGCCCGATATGCCTGTAATCGACATGATGCCTCGTGGGGGGACAACTCAGGGCGCCGCCATTGCGCTAGATACCGCACAGCCGAAGAGTTGGCTGGATCTCCAGAACAATCCGAAACTGAGCGACTTTGAGCGCGACAGACTGGCCATCTTGTCAATGGTAGGTCAATTCCGAGCAAGCTTTGATTTTTTGGAGACGGTGGGTTTTGTCGACAATTACCAGCCCAGCCGCCCTTATCGATCTTGGGGAACCGAGTTCGTCAAAGTTATCGAGGACAGCGGAACGTTTATTAGCCTGCAGCATATTATGGTGCTGTATATCCTAGATGCCGAGGGTAGCGAATCCGCGCCTATTGTGATGAAGCATTGGCGACAAGATTGGCACTACCAAGACCGCGAGACATTTACGTTCACTGGCGATCGACGTTGGGTCAAGCGCACCCACGACGCGAAGAGGGTGGCTAACCGGTGGTCCCAGGCGGTTTATCAAGTAGATGATTCGCCACGCTATCAGGCACACGGCAAGTGGGATCATCGGCTTGGTTATTCTTCCTGGCAGAGCGATGAGACTTGGCGGCCCCTGCCGCGCAGAGAATCAAGCGCGAGGGCCGATTACGACGTGTTGATGGGTACCAACAGACACACGATTACACCGTCCGGTTGGGTTCAAGAGGAAGAAAATCTCAAGGTGGCGCTAGCGCCACAAAAAGGCGGTAACAGCAGTGACAGGCGCCAAACGGTTGTTGCTAAAGAGATCGGTATTGCACGCTATCAAAGAATTATCGACCATGATTGGACGCCAGGCGAGCAGTACTGGCTTGATTCGGGAGCCTATTGGGCGGTGGTGCGGCAAAATTGGCGATCGTTAGTGGCGAAACATCAGGATCTCACAATTCGTTCGAAAATCGACGGCATGCCAATGTTTATGGATTTATTTAACCAGCAGGCGAGCATGGGTGCGATTATCGATCGAGACGAACAACGCCTTATCGTCGATACAATTAACGCTTACCTTTCGCCACCGTGACGGTCATTGTGGGCAGTCTGCAAGGTATGACAAGAGTGTTTGCCGTCATGTTTTATGAGCAGTCTGTTGGTACTCAAGACTCGATATCTATCAAAGTGATCTAGGCTAGTTGTCTTATGAGTGTTTCAATTACATCTATGCGTAGTTTGATTGCCGAGTGCCGCGCGAAAAGTAATAACTGCAGAGGTCGATTCAACGCCGATACGATAGCCGAGATATGTCTGCGGCTCGAATTATCATTTTTGATCGACTCCCTAGTCGAGCTCAAGCCTAACTCGGCTATGGGCAGCGCCGCGGTTCGCGCGCTCGAGCATCTGCGGTCTTTTGGCGCAGACTCGGGTGAATTTTATTTTGCCCAACGGCTCAGGCCAAGCATAGTCGACAGCGTTGTGCGAAGCGATGCCCGCCCGCGATGGATAAAGGCTCTAATAGAGCAGGGTAGCGATGAAGTTGACGCTTTTACTATGGTTGTCGATCGGTGGTTAGTCGAGCCATGGGAGAAGGCGATCGATCGCCAAAGTGTCGAGTGCGAGTATCGCGTTTGGCTAAAAAAACGCAACAAGTTAGTTCGCGACCGCTAGAGGTGGTCTGCCAGCATTTCTTACCATACAAGAGCGTTCCGGATGCCATTAATTTACGTCCCAAAGGTCGACAGCCAAATATTCAAGAGGCGATAGCTGGTCACCAGCACTGCGCCAGTGAAAAATATAAAAACAATGCTTGCCAGTTGAAAAAGTAAACGCTGCAAGCGGATTTTCAGTCGCGCATAGCGACTCGTCGTATCATCGGGCGTGTCTGGTACCTGGCTAAACAGCGAGCTTAGTAAGATAGTCATCAGCGCCCACAAAAAGCCCACAATACATGGCACCAGACTATCGTCTTGCATGTCGCTGTCGCCACTCAAAAGGGCAATTACGAACCAACATACACAGAGTGCAGCGACCATATAGGCAAGCGGTTGCAACCTGGCACATCGTTTCGCCAGCGCGGCGAGAGTATCGATCATAATGAGATATTAGTTCGAGAATTGGCAGGTATTGTAGGCTTTATGGTTGTCACAAGTGTGGTGAACAGAAAAATTAGAGCTTTTACCCGTGCCGACGAAGTTGCAGTTTGCCGGAGAATTAGCCACTCCGGTCGCAATAGTCATTGCCGTAAATCAATCTGTGCTATTGTTTTGTTAATATTTAATCGATTCAATTATATTCATACAAATTTTATTGTACGGAGATCGTAAATATGCCTCGACAGTTTAATATGCATGCACTATGCCGATTCACAGCCCTTACAGCACTCTGTTTCGCGACCCACACAATCGCGGCCAGCGAAGAGTTGAGCCAATCTATACAAGCCCACTACGACGATCGTTTACAGGCGGTGTTTGAAGATTTCCACGCCCACCCCGAGTTGAGCCTAGCGGAGTTTCGCACGGCTAAAAAACTCGCAGGGGCACTGCGTAAACACGGTTTTACGGTTACCGAAAATGTTGGTGGTACGGGAATTGTGGCTATTCTTGAAAATGGTCAAGGCCCGTTAGTAATGATGCGCGCTGACATGGACGGCCTGCCAATAAAGGAAAAGTCGGGTCTTAATTATGCCTCTGAAGATAGCCAATTGGATCCAGTGACTGGAAATACATTTCCGGTGATGCACGCCTGCGGCCACGATGTACACATAACCAGTCTGATTGGCACTGCTAAACAGATGAGCGACAGACGGCAGGACTGGTCCGGCACCTTGATGCTCATCGGCCAGCCGGCAGAAGAGCGCGTACTAGGCGCGAGGGCGATGGTCGAGGACGATTTGTGGGAGCGCTTTGGTAAGCCAGATTACGCGATGGCTTTTCACGTCTCTTCTGCGTTGCCGTCGGGGGTCGTCAATGTTATCGAAGGTTCGCCGTTTGCTGGGGCCGACACCGTAGATATTTATGTGCACGGTATTGGTGCCCACGGTGCGTCGCCCCATGCCGGTAAGGATCCGATCGTGCTCGGTAGCCAAATTGTTATTGCGCTACAGACCTTGGTGTCGAGAGAGTTGCCACCGAGGCAACCGGGAGTCGTGACAGTGGGAGCTTTTCACAGCGGCACTAAGCACAATATTATTTCCGATAGCGCGCACCTTCAGCTGACTGTGCGCAATACCAGTGCGCCGACTCGCGATCTTTTGTTGTCGGGGATTTCGCGCATTGCAGAAAATCTCGGTCGCGCGGCTGGGTTGCCGGAGGACAAACTGCCCGACGTAATCTACTCAGCTGAATCGACGCCGCCGACGATTAATAACGCCGTTATGGCGCGGCGTTTGAGGACTCTTTGGCGGGCGACGATGGGCGAGGATCGCGTAATGGCACTCGGGGCTGAGGGCATGGGTGCTGAAGATTTCCCATTTTTTACCACCGACCCAGAGATTCCCAGCGTTTATTTCTCGGTCGGCGGCACCGATCGGGATTATTTGACTGCAGCGGCCGAGGGCAGTGGGCCCGCCGTACCTTCCCACCATAGTCCAATTTTCAGTATTCAACCTGAGCCGGCGATCACTGTGGGTATTCAGGCGACCGTACTGGCGCTACTCGACTTGATGGCGCAACCCGAGTAACCGAGGGCCGCATCGACCTCATTCGCAATCGGTCTTTAAATTACGATCTGGCAGATTTTAGCGAGGGTTCAAATACCTGTCGACTGGATAACTCGGGGCGGTAGCTTAAGACTTTTTTAATGCGCTATCTTCGATTATCAGTCGATACTGCAGAAAACGCACATGACTCGCCTCATAGGCTGAGACACTTAACGGGTGATCCACTTCTAGGGCTATTTTTAGCACTCAAGCTGGCAGCCTAATGAGCGGTTTTCGAGTATTTGCGCCAACTCCTAAATTCTGATGATGGTATCTGCTGCTCAGTTTTGGACGCCCGCAGGTCAGTCTTCAACGGCCCGCACCAGTGCTCACGCCAGATCGCGTGTCCAAATAAAGGTTAATGCGCTGCCGCTGGCCTTGACGGCGACTATTTGTTAGAGGTGAAATAGCGCGGTGATTGAGTTTTTAGTTCCGGCTCCAAGAATTGTGGCAACCCGCAATATAACTTGCTCTAGTTGCGGGTTGTCGCGGCGCGCGCGCTAAGAGAGTGTCGATTTCTCGCTGGTGATCGGAATATGAGAATTCGCTATTACCGCGTAGGGGCCCTGCTTTGGTAATTGGCTGGTGGTTATCGGCATGATAGGCATATGCGGCTTCGCGAAGGCCACTATGAGTCATTTGACGCCGAGTGCGACGCAGGCATCGTGTACATTTAAGTTTCCGTAAGACTGCCCTAGTAGGTCAATTTTCTGGGGTAGCGTCGTGGGAGGCGGCTAGACGAATAACTACATCCGGGTGTTCCGTCGCTGTGATTTTATTTGGCTCGTCGCCACGCACGTCTGCACAGGTAAAGCGATGGCAGGACGAACGCAGTATTGGCACTGTATCGGTGGTGAGCCTATCGAAATAACTGTTGTCTAGTTCGCACATGAGGGCGACAGCTCCAAAGGCGCCGGTAACCAATACCCGCCCTTGTTATTTTGCTGCGGCAAATAGATCGAACACGCGGCATCCTTGCTTAGGCACACCAAACATTCTTGCAGAGTATCGGCATCGTGCTTTCCCAGTCTTTTCTACACCTGGCTACATTCACCAACTTTAATTTACCCTACGAATTGATAATGCAAACCAATCAGCAAAACGCGCAACCCTTGCCTGCCACATTCGCCGAGCGGTA
>JAPKCN010000276.1 GCA_028822945.1 Porticoccaceae bacterium
CGGACTAACCCCGTCGCGCATGCGTACGGCGCGGATAAATGGGTAGTTAAATTGACTGCAAAATTCAGCACTCTCGTCGCCATGAAATTGTAAAAAGTCGGGGGATATTTGCTCAATAGCCTGATCGACCTCAGAGACTTTAGCGTTTACTAACAGAGCAACAACGGCAACATCTGCCCTAATTACCGAACGGATAGCCAGTGCTTGCGTAAGATTCACGTATCTTGAGCTTGGCTGGTAAAGCACTAATCCGAGAGCGTCCGCACCAACTTCCTGCGCTTGTACTGCCTGTTCTGGCGCAGTGATTCCGCATATTTTCACTTTTACTGGCATCCTAAAAGCCTCAAAATTAACTATTTACAAATCAACACTCACGTGTCTCAACCGAGTTAAAAATAGCGGTCCAGGTCGATGGACTGGTAGGCAAAAACGTTTTGGATATTCCACGCCTACCAGATATAGGCCCCGGGCAGGAGCTGTAGCCGCACTCTTACAACGATTTTTGCCTATCAGCAAGTCTTCAACCCAACGATGAGATTTCCGCCCAAAACCAATCTCTAGCAGCACACCAACGATATTTCTAACCATATGGAGTACAAACGCGTTGGCCTTAATTTCGAAAACTACTAAATCGTCCGATTCATATATCTGCGCATGAGTAACACATCTGAATGGAGAGTTTGACTGACAATTAGCTCCTCGAAATGCTGAAAAATCCTGTTCGCCAAGTAAATATGCACAGGCTTTTGACATTGCTTGAGTATCGAGTGGGTGTTTAGCCCACGTAATCGCGTTAGACAATATGGCGGGGCGAAATTGTGCCCTTGATATCACGTAACGATAGGTTCTAGAGATCGCGGAAAAGCGTGCATGAAATCTGCCATCTAACCGACCAACCCAGGCTAAACTGACGGTTGGTGGGAGGCGGCTATTAACCCCATGAAGCCAATTTTGACAGGAGCGCTGCGCAACCGTATCAAAATGAATCACTTGATGAGTGCTGTGAACACCGCTGTCTGTTCTCCCTGCAGCGGCCAAAACTATTGGACTATTAGCTACAAAACTCAGCGCCTGCTCTAGTTCTTGCTGAATTGACGGGCTGTGTTTCTGGCGCTGAAAACCACAGAACTGGTGCCCATCATAAGCCACTATCGCGGCGTATCGACCAACATCAGTGGGTAATGACTCGCCGTCGGGGACTAGAGCGTTAGCCGAATATATCCATTCACGCAATAAACCATCCAAGCTTATAAAGTCTCGAGCAACGCACGCGCCTTATCGCGATCGTCACCAACGGCTTGCTCTATCATTTCCAAAAGTAGATCCCGAGCTCCATCGACATTGCCCTCTTCGACATACGTGGCAACAATAGAAAACTTTACATCTAGGCTATCGATGTTGTACAAACTCAATCCGCTTTTGTCATCGCCATCGATTTTCTTAACTAAAGTCGACTGAATTTGCAGAAACTTCTCAAAGCCCATCAACTCATCTTGAAGATCTGTTGCTGGGGCTAAAGGTTCGACAACCCGCGACGCCTCATCCTCTGGCAGCTCGGAATCGTCAAAGAACTTTAGTAAGCCCAGTTCTTCAGGATTGACCATAGACTCAGAAATACTATCTTGCTCTGCTGGAGGTTCCCCAAAAAGCACCTCGGTGACTAAATCGGTTTCGCGAGTCGCGTCATCGATCAGATTGCCAGTGCCTCTCTCTTGTTGAACAAACAGCGCATCAAAATCATCGTCCACTAATCCGTCGCCCACTAAAGAAACCTGATTTAAACGGTTTTGATTAGTTGATTCAGTCTTAGAATTTTCAGCAACGATAGCATCCCTATCACTAATACGGACATCACTCACAACGTCACCGACATATTTGAAGGTGCCAGGTTCGTAGGTTTTTAATGCCCAAGAAGCGTCTATATCCGCGCCAGACTTACCCACCTTACCCTCCTTATAATCCTCGCCAGACTGGTTGGATTCCAATTGGATGTTTAAGTTGTAGTCCTCGACAGACACCAACGCAGTGGTGTCATTATGGGAG
>JAPKCN010000277.1 GCA_028822945.1 Porticoccaceae bacterium
GGTCACAAATGCTGGCACGTCGTGACCGCTTTTGGAAGCCCAGCGGAACCCCGGACGATCAATAGAGAGGGCCTCAAGCGCCGGGGGTTTTCGAGCGCGCAAATATCTTTAGCTAACCGTGCTTACAAATTACTTTATCGGCGCGGGTTGGCTCTAGATGAAGCGGTAGCGGAAATTGTGGCCCTAGGGGATGATGACGTTATAAGATTATTTCTTGATTCTATCAAGCACTCGACGCGCGGTATTATTCGCTAAATGCTAAATGAGCCGACGTTTGCGATAGTCGTAGGCGAATCCTCTGGCGATATACTCGGCGCCGATCTAATGAAAGCGCTTCTACACCTGTTCCAGAATGCCCGTTTTGAAGGCGTTGGCGGTCCTTTGATGACCGCTTTGGGCTTCCAGTCACTCTACGATATGGAGCGTTTGTCGGTGATGGGATTCGTCGAACCTCTTCGGCGGCTACCAGAATTATTGTCTATGCGCCGCAGCTTAATACGGCGTTATCAAAACACTCGTCCAACTGCATTCATAGGAATAGATGCGCCAGATTTTAATTTGCAGATTGAGTTTTCACTGCGCCAATCCGGCGTAAAAACGGTCCACTATGTCAGTCCGTCGGTCTGGGCCTGGCGGCAGGGGCGGATTAGAAAAATCGCTCGCAGTGTCGACCTGATGTTGACCTTATTGCCATTTGAAGGCGATTTCTATCGTCAGCATAATTTGCCTGTGCAGTTTGTCGGGCATCCTCTGGCACAACAATATCCGCTTCACCCTGATAGTGCCGGCGCCAGGGCAGCGCTGGGGTTAGCTTTGGATGTGCCTGTATTGACATTGATGCCAGGTAGCCGGGCGTCGGAGGTCGATATGATGGCAGAACTCTTCGCGCATGTTGCGGTGCGTGTGGCAGAGAACCTACCCCGTCTTGAAGTTTTAGTTCCAGCCGCTAATGCCGGCCGTTACCGCCAATTAAGCGAGCTTCTTGCGCCTTTTAAAACTGCTGCGGTACGATTATTAGAGCAGCAGTCAAAATTGGCTATGGAGGCTTCAAACGTTGTTTTACTGACCTCTGGAACAACTGCGTTAGAGGCGATGTTACTAAAAAAGCCGATGGTGGTGAGTTATCGGTTAGGGGCTCTGACCTATAAAATTGTCGCTCCGATGATTAAGACGCCTTATGTGTCTATTCCTAATCTACTAGCTAAGCGAATGCTGGTGCCAGAGTTGATCCAATCAGATGCCACGGTAGAGCGGCTGACTCATGCAGTGATGGATGGCTTTAACCCGACAAAGGTTTCCGAGTTATTACCTGAATTTAGCGCATTTCACCAATCGCTTAATTTGCCATCTGGCGAGTTGGCGGCGGTGGCAATTGAGAAGCTGGTTAACGCATGACAGATTGGCTGCCGCCGCTAGGCGTGAAAACCCTGGCCGGCGTCGATGAAGTCGGCAGAGGGCCGCTCGCCGGTGATGTTGTCGTTGCGGCAGTCATCCTGCCAAAAAGTCATGGATTGCGTGGGTTGGACGACTCGAAGCGCTTATCTGTAAGTCGCAGAGAGGCCCTGTTTGAGCTGATTACGAGATGCGCGTTATGTTATTCGATAGGTAGAAGTGGCGTCGAAGAGATCGATCGTGTCAATATCTTACAGGCGACGTTAAATGCGATGCATAGAGCTGTTAATGGACTTTCTATGCAACCCGATTTCGTCGTAGTTGATGGCAATCGCTTGCCGCAATGGCAATTTAGGAGCGAGGCAGTTATCAAAGGCGACGGTCGCGTAGATGCTATTAGTGCAGCATCCATCGTTGCCAAGGTAATTCGTGACCGCGAAATGCAACTGATCGACCAGCAGTACCCAGGTTACGGTTTCGCTGCGCACAAAGGCTATGGGACTGCCCAACATTTGTCGGCACTCAGGGCATTTGGTCCAACGCCCATTCACCGCTTGTCGTTTGCGCCGGTGCGCAATTGGCGGATTCAGTCAGAGTGATAGATACGAATGCATGATTGATTGGATTCTTTTCTATG
>JAPKCN010000084.1 GCA_028822945.1 Porticoccaceae bacterium
CCGGTGCTCTCCTTAATGGGGCGAATATCGAGAATACACTCGTGCGCAACTAACCCATCGTTGCCGGTGTATAAAATTGGGTAGTGTTCAGACAAGCGCTTGGCTAAATAGTTGGCACTCAAGATCGCGGCCTCAGTCGCACGGCGTAATCCTCTGGACCCCATCATTCGCACGTACATCCAAGTGATCGGTAAAATCGACGCAGAGCCAAATACCGTGCTCGATACCTGTCGTCCATGTGCCTCACAATGGAGGGGTGATGCCGGTATAAAGGGCGCCAAATGGGCTTTTACAGCAATCGGGCCTACCCCAGGCCCTCCTCCACCGTGCGGAATACAAAAAGTTTTGTGTAAATTAAGGTGGCTGACGTCTCCGCCAAATTCACCTGGAGCACAGATTCCAACCATGGCATTTAAATTCGCGCCGTCGATGTATACCTGTCCACCATGTTGGTGCACTATTCCCGCGATTTCTCGGATTTGTGACTCAAAAACCCCGTGAGTCGACGGGTAGGTGACCATAATAGCTGCCAAATGTGCCGCGTGCTGCTGCGCTTTACCGCTTAGATCGTCGATGTCGACATTGCCCTGATCATCACAATTCACCACCACCACCCGCATGGCGCACATCTGCGCTGAGGCGGGGTTGGTACCGTGCGCCGAACTAGGAATCAGGCAGATATTTCGATGTCCCTCGCCACGACTCTCGTGGTAACCGCGAATCGCCAGCAAACCAGCAAATTCTCCCTGGGAGCCTGCATTGGGCTGCATCGAAACACGATCATACCCGGTGCACGCGATCAGCATTTTTTCGACTTCACCTATCATCTCTAGGTAACCTGCAACTTGATCGAGCGGCACAAATGGGTGGATTTGGCTAAATTCTGGCCAACTTATCGGCATCATCTCACTAGTCGCATTGAGCTTCATAGTGCAGGAACCGAGCGGTATCATAGTGCGATCCAAAGCCAGGTCGCTATCACTCAGGCGCCGAAGATAACGCAACATATCGGTCTCTGTCTGATATTGGCTGAAGACCGGGTGTTGCAGCACTGGATCTGTTCGGCATAGCTCGGCAGCCATATTTAGATCTGTGCTCACGGCAAGCATCGACATATCGACACCCGCATCGGGGTCAAACACCGCCCACAAGATCTTTAATTCTCGACTGCCGATAGTTTCATCGAGCGATACGCCGAGCGTGTCGGCGTCAATATGGCGTAAATTAATACCTGCGTCCACTGCCCGTCGATGGATGCCGTCGGTGCCCATTTCACACCGTACTGTTAACGTGTCGAAAAATTGCCGATTAATTATCTCAAAACCCTGCGACTGTAAACCCGCGGCCAACAACGCCGTCAATGCGTGAGTGCGCCGAGCAATGACTAGCAGGCCCTGCGGCCCATGGTAACAGGCATACATCGAAGCGATCACCGCGAGTAACACTTGCGCAGTACAGATATTCGAAGTGGCCTTTTCGCGGCGAATATGCTGCTCGCGAGTCTGGAGTGCCAAGCGATAGGCTGGTTTACCATCGCTGTCGATAGAAACACCCACCAATCGCCCTGGCAGCGACCGCTGTAACTGACTCTTGGTTGCCATATAGCCCGCATGCGGGCCACCGAATCCCACCGGCACGCCAAACCGTTGGGTACTGCCAACCGCAATGTCAGCGCCAAGTTCTCCCGGCGACCGCAAAACTAGCAAAGAAAGAATATCAGCCGCCATAACAACCTTTCCATGGGCCGCATGAACTTTCTCAATAATGTCGCTAAAATCCTCTATTTCCCCCGAAACGCCAGGATACTGGAGTAAAACGCCAAAATAATCTCGCCCATCAAAAGCCTTATTTAGCTCGCCAACAACAACCTCGTAACCCGCGGCAATGGCGCGCGTTTTAACCACATTAATGGTCTGCGGAAAACAATCGTGGTGGACAAAAAAACAGTTACTTTTATTTTTCGCGGTACGCCGTGCCATACTCATAGCCTCCGCTGCAGCGGTACCCTCGTCGAGCATGGATGCATTGGAGACATCCAATCCAGTCAAGTCGCTAACCATCGTTTGAAAATTGAGGATAGCCTCTAACCGGCCCTGCGAAATTTCTGGTTGATAGGGCGTATAGGCTGTGTACCACGCTGGGTTTTCAAGGATATTGCGCTGGATCACAGCCGGCGTTTCGGTACCGTAATAACCCTGCCCAATCAGTGATTTTAAGGTTTTATTTTTACCCGCGATATCCTTTAACTGGGCGAGTGCCTCAACCTCAGAAACCGCATCGGGAAGATTCAGAGGGGTGTCACTGTAAATCGACGCGGGCACTAACGTCTGGATAAACTCCGACATATGCACAAAACCAAGCTCGCCGAGCATCTCTGACACGTCTTGATCTCCATAACCAATATGTCGAGTCGCAAATTCACGCTCGTCCAATAACGATCGCAATTCGCTATTACTTATTACCGCCTGAGGTATCCCCGCCGTCATAGAATGCCGCTCCTTATATATTTTGCACAACTAAAATTTAAAAATTGATAACACCAACGGATTGTCACTCCCGCAACTGACGAAAGAAATATAATGGCAGCCTAAACATCACTGATAAGGTTTATCTCCTATAATAACGATGCGGTACTCGCGGCATGTCGACCACGGTTACCGCTCGCTCGAGACCTCGAACTAAAGCCAGTAACGGTGTGCCTAGGCCACTCGATTCAACATCGATATAGGCCATCGCTAGGGGGGCATTAAGCGTTGGACCAAATCCACCGCTCGTAACCTCGCCAACTTTCGCGCCCTGCTGTTGCATAATTACCGCGCCCTGTCGGACTGGAGCTCTCCCCTCGACTGCCAAACCGACGCGTCGGCGGCTGACGCCGACGCTCTGTTGTCGCAAGATCGTCTCAGCACCAATAAACCCGCCCTCTTTTGCCCCGCCAGTGCGTCGTGACCGGCTGATACTCCACCCAATACATGCCTCAATAGGCGTTATATCCACGCTCAAATCTTGCCCATAGAGGCAGAGTCCGGCCTCAAGACGCAGCGAGTCTCGCGCGCCAAGCCCGACCCAAGCGACGTTACCATCTGTCAATAACTGCTCTGCAAAAGCTAGCGCGTGATTCGCCAGGAGCGCTATTTCAAAACCATCTTCACCCGTATAACCGCAACGCGATACGTAACAATCAAACCCTAAGACAGTCGCTCTACAACCTCGCATGAAATTCAGACGATCAATCCACGGCATCGAGTCACGTAAAATCTCAACTGCATGCGGCCCCTGTAGGGCCAATAAAGCCAAATCTTCCTCAATAATAATATCTAGACTCGGCAACAGCCGACGCAAATGCTCGACATCGCAGCCTTTGCGCCCGGCATTTAATACCAGTGAAAACCGCTCATTGCCGCGCCGGGTAACGATCAAGTCGTCGATCACACCACCCCGCTCATTGGTGAGTACCGCATAACATTGTTGATCGACAGCCAGCGCCTCTAAGTCGACCGGCATAAGTCCCTCCAACTCCCTCGCCACATTGCTACCCGCGACTGTTATCTGGCCCATGTGAGAGACATCAAATAATCCAGCGCGACCTCTGCAATGGAAGTGCTCATGCATAATGCCATCGGCATAGTGTATTGGCATGTGATAGCCGGCGAACGGCACCATTTTTGCTCCGTAATCGGTGTGCAAATCGTACAGTGCAGTGCGCTTGATCGCCGTCGCCATAGAGTTTCTCAGGTAATTTTCAAAGTAATTACAGGTGCGTAGGTTAGCGTATCTTTTGATCATTTGTTAAGTTAATACTTTATATGTTTTAATTTGATTTTTAAATGATATGAGAGAGCTATGCGCAACATTTCCATGGACGCTTTGCGAACTTTTGTAGCAGTCTTTGATATCGGTAGCGTAACAGTTGCTGCCGATCAAATCGGCCGATCACAACCGGCGACCAGCCTACAGATTAAAAAACTCGAAGAACTGCTCGGCTCAGCACTTTTTTTGCGTATCAAAAAGCGCTTGGTACCCTCGAACGATGGCCTCAAACTTTATCAAAAAGCGCGCCAAATCATTATGCTAAACGACGAAATATTGCTCGACTTTCAGCAACCAACGCTCGAAGGTAGCGTCTGTTTGGGCATTCCTAGCGAGTTCGCAATCACCCTGTTGCCAGAAATTCTCGGGCGCTTTTCAAATGCTTACCCGCACGTCGCACTGGAGATTGTTAGCGACCTAAGCCGCAATCTGTTATCTGCACAACAGCATCGTCGCTACGATCTAACGCTATCGCTACACAATCGACCTTCAAAACGCCGCAAAGGTGTCATCAAAAGCGACCAGTTAGTCTGGGTGGGTAGCTCGCAGCACCAAACTGAACGGCAGTCAGAATTGCCGCTGGTATTGGCTCAGGAGGGCTGTATCTACCGCCAGAGAGCAATCCAGCGACTCGGCAAGATTAAACGTCAGTGGCGCTTGGTGCACACCAATCCAGACCTATCTGGCATACAATCGGCGATCGAAGCCGGACTTGGCATCACCGTATTAGCCAAGTCGACAGTGCCCAAAAGCCTAAAGGTACTTGGCCATAACAAGCAGTTACCCGCGCTCGGAGCAATTGATATCTGCCTGACAAACGGCGCAGGAAAAGGGTCAGATGCCTCCGATCGCCTCGCGGACTACATCGCATCGAGCCTTGCCTAACGATCAGCAGCATAGAACTGTAGCGATTACCGATCGACAGACAGGCTCTGTCATCGGGAGACCGAACTCTGCAGTATTTACAGCAACTCAATCTGCAGGAGACCTTTGCGCACGGAGAGTCCACCATAAAGGTACACGCGTAAGAAATTTAAGTACTTGTGGAAATTGTTATTTTTATAAAACTAAAATAAGAATACCGTCACCAAATATGCTCGGCATAAGCTAGATAATAACCACAACAATTATGTGACATAATTCAAGGCACTGGCGAAAAATCGTATAACTTACATAAAGAGGTTATCTATGCTTAAAAAAACTCTTCAGGTCATCTCTAAAAGCCATGAGCATGACGAACTGCATTACTATATGTGGAAGCCGGCTGCGCCAAAAGCCTGGCTGCATGTTATGCACGGCATGAGCGAACACGCCCAACGCTACGCACCCCTCGCAGAATTTTTAAATGCCAATGGTTACTTGGTAACCGCTGATGATCATCGTGGCCATGGTCAAACGGGCGTTAGTTCGGGCAACTTAAATCACCTGGGCGATGTCGATAGTTGGTCGCAATTGTTAGAGGACCAGTGGCATTTGATCCAATCTATTGGCCGCCAATGCGGCATGCAGCCAGTGATCATGGGGCACAGTATGGGAGCCATGATGGCGCTTGGCCTGTGCCAGAAATTTGCTGCGGAACTTCGCCACAACCTTCAGGGCCTCGTATTGTCAGCAGCCACCTACGCGCCGAGCTTGAGCTACCGCATGGCCGCCATTATTGCCCGCATCGAACGGGCGCGCCTAGGCTCGCGAAATTCCAGCGAGATACTGCGATATTTATCATTTGGGAGTTTCAACCGCCTCTTCAAGCCATCCAGAACTGAAGCTGACTGGCTGTCCAGAGACCCACAGCAGGTTGATGCTTATGTCGCCGACTCGCTTTGCGGTTCAACACTCTCGACTCAGTCATGGGTCGATTTCTTAGATGCGCTTGGGTCGCTTTTTAGCGCCGCGTCGCTGCGTTTGCTCGACCCAAATAGACCGCTCTTAGTAATGTCTGGTGAGCGAGATCCGGTCGGCGGTCAGGGCAAAAAAATTCATGCGCTGTGCAGCAAACTAGCTAAAGCGGGCCTGCGGGAATTACAAATTGAACTCTATCCTGGCGCTCGACATGAGATCTTCAATGAGCTCAACCGCGACGAAGTGCAGAAAAATCTACTGAGTTGGCTCGACAAACGTGTCTCAGTCCCAGCGTGTTGATCTCGCAAGCAATCTCCCCGGGCTAGCGAATATCTATGCTGCGTGAACAAAGCGCGAGATAGTTTTACAAAATAGCTGGTGGGCGCCCTCTAGATCGAGTTCGTCGCTGAAATACGCCGATGAGCGCAAACCTATCATGAGCGCGTACGTGATCTCTGCCAATTGGCCTATTTCATCGTCGCCTTGGACACCATCATCTCCGGCCGTCGCAGCGATGATGCCGAACAGTTCGGTCTTAAAAAGCTTATCAAACTTAGCCTTGGTTTCAAGCAGTGTCTGATCGTTAACCGCGGCACCAAAGCACTCCAACATAAAACCGATTTCTTGTTTAGTGCTGGCCTCGCTTTTGAACCAAAAGTCTGCCAGCATCGTGAGTTGGCAATTCGCAGGATTAGTGGTGATACGCGTGATATTATCGAGAAAAATAACAGAAACGTTGGCAAAATACTGCTCCAATATCGCCTCTTTGCCTTTAAAATAATACAGCAAATGGCTAGCCGACATACCGGCCTGTTGGGCTATATCAGCCAGCGTGGTTTTAACATATCCCTTGCGTAAGATGCAATCGTGTAGCGACCTAAAGATAAGCCGGCGCCGCTGATCACCTCGCGAGTCCGTTCGTGTTGACAACACCTTCGATGGCGTCATATCGCGTACCCCAAACCGCTAGTTATATCATCTGGAGCATAACACCATGTGCGCAAATTCGAAAGCCGTAAACACCAGCCAGAACCCATATTAGAGGCTTCTCACGTTAGACCTAAGCACTCGAATAGTATTGAATATTATTCAAAATTCAAATAATATTGTAGCTCAGCAAAATTTAACGCAAAGACAGGTGAGAGTCATGAATATCGAGGGCTTGTGTTTTGTTATTACCGGATCCGGTAATGGCATTGGCGAGGGAACTGCAATGCTGGCGGCTCAGTATGGCGCCAAAATCGTCGTTTCGGACACCGATGATGCGAGCGGTGAGCGCGTTGCAAAATCCATCCGCGAACGCGGTGGCAAAGCAGTTTATCAACACTGCGACGTCTCTGATGAACGCCAAGTTGCCGAGTTGATGGATTTTGCCAGCACGACATTTGGCGGCATCGATATATTGCACAACAACGCAGGTATTCACGAGAGCGCCATCGGCAACCAACTCAGCCTCGAAAGTATGCCGACCTCGGTATTTGACAAAGTCATCGCCGTCAACTTGACAGGCTCATGGCTATGTGCCAAGTACGCGCTGCCTTACCTCCGCAAAAGTGCGAACGCCTCGATCATTAATTCGGCCTCAGTGAGTTCTATCTCGGGCTACCAGAATTGCGTAGCTTATGGCGCCAGCAAGGGCGGTGTAATGCAACTTACTAAGATGCTTGCTGTGGATTTGGCGGCTGACAATATTCGCGTCAATTGCTATTGCCCCGGTTCAGTTCGCACGCAAATGGTGGACAGTTATTTACAGGCGGCAGAGGACCCTGAATTAGTGCTCAATTCGATGACCAAAACACACCTTATACCGCGCATGGGCACACCGAATGATGTTGCCGAGTTGGTATGCTTTTTAGCCAGCCCGCAGTCGAAATTTGTGAATGGAGTCGCATGGCTGATTGATGGTGGGTCATTAGCTTGGCGTGGCACCGCCGACCAACTCGGAATGGAGACGTAAAATGGCACAAGTAAAACAACCCACGATCGTAGAAAAAATGGCCATTAACGACTTGTTATCGCGGTCGGCCTATGCGCTCGATCATCGCGAAGTAGATATGCTCGCCAATTGTTTTTCTGTCGACGCAACATTTAAACTGCGCATAGCCGACGGTGACCTGATTGGGCCGTT
>JAPKCN010000085.1 GCA_028822945.1 Porticoccaceae bacterium
AGTGTCGATGGGCTAAAAACTGGTTATACCAAAGCTGCCGGTTACTGCCTCGTAGCGTCGGCGAAACGTCGCGATATGCGCCTTATTTCGGTAATGATGGGCGCTAACAGTGCCGAGGCTAGAGCGCGCCAATCGCAAAAACTGCTGTCCTACGGCTTTCGCCACTTTGATACCAAAAAAATCTATTCCAGCGGCGATACACTAAAAGAAAATGCCAAACGATGGTTCGGCGAGGAGGATTTTTTAGACCTCACTGTAGCCAGTGATATTGTACTAACGTTTCCGCGGCGCTCGGAAAAGCTGTTAACTGCCACTATTATTGTCGATGAACAACTGGAGGCACCAATTAGCGCCGGTCAGGAACTGGGACGCCTTCGAGTATCACTGGCGGAAAAAATTCTGGTCGATGTTCCTCTGATTGCAGAAAAAGACATTCCCATTGCAGGACTTTTCTCGCGCTTTCATGACTGGGTTATCTTGTTCTTTACCGGCCTCATATCCTAAATATTAGTTTTGAAAAAATCGGCAGACAGCGGCATATAAGCGTAAGGAATTGTATATGAGCGAAGAGGCACCCAAAATCGAGTTCCCCTGTGCCTACCCGATTAAAATTATGGGTGAAGGTCATGAGGAATTGCGTGAGCAAGTGATCGAAATTATGCTGCGTCACTGCAACGACTTCGAGCAGCGTCTAATATCTACCCGCGACAGTAGTCGCGGTCGCTGGCGCTCGATTACAGTAGTCATCACTGCCACTGGAGAAACACAACTCCAAGCAATTTTTGACGACTTAAAAACCTGCTCACGCGTGCGCATGGTCCTTTAGTGAACCCACCCAAGATGAATCTTATCGTACGACAGCTAGGTATTCAGCGCTACGCAAAGACCTACGCCGCAATGAAAAATTTTACAGCCACACGGGCGATCGACACTGATGACGAAATTTGGATTCTGCAGCACGAGCCGGTATTTACCCAAGGCCGGGCAGCGAACGCCAAACACATACTTTCACCCGGAGATATCCCTGTGGTCAACAGTGATCGCGGCGGCGACGTCACATATCATGGGCCCGGGCAAATTACGGCCTATCTTTTAATCGACCTCAAACGTCGCAAATTGGGTATCCGGAAATTGGTTAAAGAAATCGAGTGTGCTATTTTGCATACCCTCAAGCACTGGCAGGTGCCAGGTCAAACACGCAATGGTGCACCGGGTATCTATGTCAATGAGGCTAAAATTGCATCGCTCGGTTTGCGCGTTCGTCACGGCTGTAGCTATCACGGATTAAGTCTTAATGTCGATATGGACTTATCGGTCTGGCAACGCATTAACCCCTGTGGGTTGGATGTGGCTATGACTCATCTACGCGATTTAGTCGACGTAAAAATTCATCCAAGGTCGGTCGCCGAGGTGTTACTTGCACACCTTTGCACGGGGCTCGGTTATACTAAAACTTGCTCAATGCCGGCTGCAACTTAACACTTAGTAAAAAAATAATCGGATATTGCTATGGATCTCGAACGATTAAACATTCCCAAAAAAAACCATCGCGTCGACTCGGATAGTGGCCTGCAATCGACTGATAGAACCGCGCTTGCGCCAATCGAGGTCATTCCAACCGTTAATATAGGCCAACTAACCCCGCCAAAGCGCACGCGTCGCCTGCAGCAGGGCGAAAAATTGCGCAGCGCAGACAAGGTCGAGCGCATTCCGGTAAAAGTCATTCCTACCGCAGAGATTCAACGCAAACCGGCATGGATGCGCGTGCGTTTGTCGGCATCGCCTAAAGTCAAAACTGTCAAAGACGTACTGCGCAAACACAAGATGGCAACTGTCTGCGAGGAAGCCGCTTGCCCAAATCTCAATGAGTGCTTCAGCCACGGCACTGCGACGTTTATGATTATGGGCGAGATCTGCACCCGACGCTGCCCATTCTGCGACGTCGGGCACGGAAAGCCAAATCCTTTGGATGGCGATGAACCAGTCAATCTGGCAAAAGCCATCGCCGAAATGAAACTTAAATATGTGGTCATTACCTCGGTCGATCGGGACGATTTGCGCGACGGTGGCGCGCAACACTTTGCGGATTGCATAACCCAGGCGAAAACTCTGTCACCGAACTTAAAAATCGAGGTGTTAGTTCCGGATTTCCGCGGACGCATGGCACCTGCCCTAGATATTCTCAGCGATATCCCACCCGATGTATTCAATCATAATATGGAGACTGTAGCGCGTCTTTATCGCGAAGCGAGACCCGGAGCAAACTATCAATGGTCACTTAAACTCCTGGCCGAGTATGCGCGGCGCAACCCCGGCGTACCGACCAAATCTGGTTTAATGGTCGGCCTCGGCGAGACTAAAGATGAGATGTTTCGAGCATTCGACGATCTTCGGCAACACGGAGTTGCTATGCTCACCGTCGGGCAATATCTTCAGCCATCGGTCAACCACCTGCCGGTAAACCGCTTTGTGCACCCAGATGAATTTGCAGAGTATACCGAGTATGCGCTCGGTATAGGCTTTCAACAGGCCGCCTGCGGCCCGCTAGTGCGCTCTAGTTATCATGCCGACAAGCAGGCTCGCGGCGAGAAAGTAACCTAGCTAAATTGCACCATTGTTTGCTCAGCCGCGACATAAATTCGCACCTGCCCTCTAGACAGAGTAGCTGCTAAAACCCCCGGCAGTCTTCTGTTTCGTAGTCGTGAACGCCCGAGAGCGCCCTCACTGGTGGCAAGCACGGGGCCTTTAACCCGATCTTGGAGGCTGTCAGTCGGCACTAAGTTAGGGCGGCAATCGGAACCGCTGACCGCCACAACCTCTGGGTCGAAAATCTTTACAGTCGCTATCCGAAATCCACAAAGGGTGCTGCATAATGCGCTTAGATCGCGTTCGAAGGTTGTTAGTTGCACGCGGCATAGTTGTATGGGCCCATAAGTAAACAGCGATTCTGGGTAGCGTATCTCATCAACCAATCACGCTTAGTCTTCGACCCATACTTCTCTCAACGGCTCACCAAAGTCATCATAAATAATCTTTTTACGTGGACGTTTACGCGGTTTAACGGAAACTGGCGGTTTGGCCTTCTTTTTACGGCTATCGATGGCCGACACCACTTCATTGAGGTAAGTTCTACCCTGGGGCAGTTCGCCACTCACGAAGACCGGCCGCGAACGCGGCTGACCTGCCTGTTCCGCAGACTCACCAGCGATGTGCTGTTTAATTTCACCACCGCGAGACAAAAACTCCTCGGTCTTGCGGACAATGTCTCTTCGAATGGTAGTTTTACTCGGCATCGAGCTTCCCTAGACAAAACAAATAGCGGCTTTCAGTTTAACAAAATTACTCCCATAATTAAATCGATGCGCTGGTTAGCTGCCGTTTTACGCGCTTCACTAGCGTGGGAAAAGTCGCAACTGCGAGCCAGTTTGTGCCTCGCTGTGATCGATAAATCGCACGCCTAACCCGAGTAGTCGCACCGGTCGCGCTCCGCGTCCCCAAGCCTCGAAAAGTAATTCTTGGTAGCTACTGAGCGATATTTCGCAGTTTAATTGTCGCTCCAGAGTAGTGCTGGTAAAATTATCAAACTTGACTTTGATAACTTGTTTAGTCACCCAATAATCGCTATCGATGCGTTCCAAGCGTGCCCGCAACTCGATCAATAATTCGGGCAAACGGCGAATACAGGCCTCGCAGTCGACTAAATCGTTGCTAAAGGTCCGCTCTACACTGAGTGATTTTCGCCGACTATTAGCATTTACCTCGCGCTCGTCGATTCCGCGACACAAGGCATGTAGACGCGAGCCAAAGCTCCCAAAAAATTTCGCCAACTGAGTCAAACTGACCTCCTGTAATTCCCCACATGTGCCAACACCCATACGTTTCAGTTTCTTGCGCGTCACCTCGCCAACACCAAAAATACGCGTAACCGGAAGGCTTTTGATAAACTCGTCGACCTTCTCGGGAGTAATTACACACTGACCGTCAGGCTTGTTAAGATCGCTGGCTATCTTAGCCAGAAATTTGTTCTGCGCAATGCCCGCCGATGCTGTCACACCAACTTCGGCTGCGATCACACGGCGAATTTCACTGGCCAGTAATGTTGCACTACCGCGATATAATCGAGAATCGCTGACATCTAAAAACGCTTCGTCCAAGGACAGCGGTTCCACTCGTTCGGTATAGCGAAAAAATATACTCCGAATCATCATTGCCGCTTCGCGATACTTTGCCATAGACGTCGGCAGTACCACCAGATCGGGACATAGTTTTAGTGCCTGACCCGTGGGCATCGCCGATTTCACTCCAAACTCGCGCGCGCGATAATTGCAGGTTGCGACGACTCCTCGACGCTCTCTATTACCGCCCACGGCTATTGGTAAATCAACCAATGAGGGATCGTCACGCATCTCCACGGCGGCATAAAAACAATCGCAGTCACAGTGTATGATTTTTCGCATCACTCACCTGTCAAACGCTATTGGAGACAGTCTTACAATCTGCCCAAAAAATTGTTAATTCAACTCGATAGGCGAATTCAATCTATGGTCAACGAGTAAGAACTGATGAAAAATCCACCTACACACAACAACCACAATCCCAGTGCCATACCCACCTCAGGCACCGCCAGTAACATCCAGATACTCCCCAGCATCACCGCAACCGATACTTTGGGAAGGCGAACACCCGTGGTACTTTGCGCCTGTCGGTCAAAAGGGACTAACACATTAGCCAGGGGTGCCAGCGACACCAATAATAACCCAGCATAGTAATATTGCGCGTTATCTTGCAAGCCATTCGCAAAAGCCCAACTATAACTGCTGTAAAGCGCTACGCAAACGTTACACATCTGGTAGAGGCTATGGCCGGCGGTAACTACGATGATTCTATAGGACATAGGCGCAGCAGCTACAGGTCTGCTGGCGACGAGGTAAAAAACCGCTTCTTAAGTATCTCTGGCAACAATAACATCGCCGGAGTTAGCAGCAAGGTCATTAGCGTCGACAATCCTAGACCGCTCGACAACCAAAGCGCTACCAACAGCGCCAAAATCGCTGACTGACGAATATTGCGATTCAAAATTGGCCACGCTGGTGCACCTGATAACTGATTTTACTATCGGTTTGGAACTGAACTTTTATCAATGTAAAAACCTGTGATAGGGCACAATAAAATACCCCAGAGTAGAGTTTTGCGGTTGTTGTTTCACTCGCAATATAAGTGATTGTACCAGTTAAATAATTGCTGCGCGAAGAATGGAATAACAAGATACTGGCATAACCCGCTAGCGCGAACAACGCAGTGGCATTGAAGACTAACTAGCTTATCGCGCGCGCGACAAAACAGTTGGCCCCGAGCTAGCCTATCGGTTCATCACTCGGTATAATTCTGCTGCCTAACAATGCACTGACGCACAATCAAAGAGACCCATCACCATGAGCTTCAACGACATCCCCGCCGGTAAAGATCTACCCAATGACATCAATGTGATTATCGAAATACCTGCTAATCACGACCCCATCAAGTACGAAGTTGACAAGGACAGCGATGCTATTTTTGTCGATCGATTTGTCGCCACACCGATGTTTTACCCAGCTAACTATGGTTATGTCCCGCAAACGCTCTCCGAAGACGGTGATCCACTCGACGTTTTAGTAGTGTCGCCCTATCCAGTGATGCCGGGGTCCGTCATCCGCAGCCGTGTTGTCGGCGTTTTGAAAATGAGTGACGAATCCGGAGTGGACGCCAAACTATTGGCCGTCCCGCACACTAAGTTGACCAAGCTCTATGACCACGTTGAGGAATGTTCCGACCTACCCGAGTTACTGATCAAGCAGATTGTTCACTATTTTGAAAACTACAAGGCATTGGAACCCGGAAAGTGGGTCAAAGTCGATGGCTGGGAAGACGCAGCCGCGGCTCGCGACGAGATTATGGCCTCGCGCCGCCGCTATACCGCCGACTAGTCCTGCCGACAGCGACGAATTAGGGCTTCGCAGCATCTCGTAGTTGAGCCCGTAGTTTGATCAATACTCTCAGTCGATGCAAACTAACCATCTCTAATTGACGGTCACCCTCGCGTGTCAGGCCAACTTGCTCTAAGCTCTCGCAGTAGAAATGCATCAACCCAAAACGACGCACTAGTACTTGTTTTTGTTTATCCGGCAAATCGATCAGCACGTTATTTAATAGAAACAGGAAATCATCTTCTTCAACTAATATTTCCGAACTGCTCTGCTGCGTAGCGTCAAATTCCTCGGCATAATTATTTGGTCGCTTTTCGGCATCTAAGTTAGCCTTCGAAATACAGGTTCTAACCACTCAAAAAATTCTGGAATCGGCCTCAGTCTTGCCAACCATCACTGCGATTTAGGCGGCAGTGGATTCTTTTTCGCGAGCTTGCATGACGCCCGCAAACAAACATTGAGCTACTTCGAAATGCCCAACGGCATATGAATCGTACCCTCTTGATTCATCAAACCACGCTCGACCACTTGCCGAATCCACCAAGTACCCTAGGTCGAAAAACGGCGGCTTAGCTCAGGATCGAATTTCTCTACTGTACGAGGTAAGCCTAGATTGCCCTCGACAATGAGAGCTAACAAATCGACTCCACGATTTGCATAGCGGCGCGCGCAGGCTACATCCCCTTCGGCTATCAACAGCGGTGCCCAACGAATTTCCTTGAAGAAAAGCGCTATTATGTTAGGGCTACAGACCCGATGGGTCGCCCTGCCGTAGATTTTTTAATGACTTGTTTAGTGATATCTTTATCAAATAGATTTTCAATATCTTAATACATATTCTTGGCATTTACGTCCATATAAAATCACTATCCCAACGTGTTTTTGCGGTGGCTCAGCTGTCAGCTACTGATTCAGATAAGACACAGGATCAACCGGTCTCCCATCTTTTCTAATTTCAAAATAAAGAGTCCCCGAGGCGCCCAACTTTGCTATTATTTGCATAGTATCAATCACTTGGCCCTCTCTGACCAAAATCTTATCGTTATGTGCATATGCACTCAACAACAAGTCGGTATGCTTTATAATAACTAATTTACCGTAACCTCTCAATCCATCTCCTGCATAGACTATTTCGCCCGGTGCAGAGGAACGCACGGCAGCCCTAGCCACAGTTTTAATTTTCAGCCCCTTGTGCAACTTTGTGATATTAAAACGTTCAACCACATCGCCCCGAACAGGCCATTGCCAACCCTTTTGGGTTCGGCTGCCAGAAGGGTCGGAAACAGCTGCAGAAATCGCCCGGCTAGATTTCAGCGGCGATACTTTTGGATCCACTGGGGGGGATTGTTCGGCAAATGAACGCAACTCGGTAACAGTAGATTTGCGGCTTGCAATTGGGGCAACTTTTTTCGCTTTCACTGGGATACGTGACGGCGGTAGGGCCACCGTCATATCAAGGTTTAAAAGCTGACCGGGATGTATGGTGACATCTGTACCAATACCATTTACTCGGGCTAGTGCCCCAGCACTTAAGTCGTAACGCCAGGCAATCGAATACAGCGTGTCGCCCCGCATCACAACATGCTTGTCAATAGTTTTTATGGGTGGTATCTCAAGACTCGAGACTGACGCAGGCTGCTGCGTGCAGCCAACCGTGGCGGTCAAAAGAAACACGGAAAATAGCCTGAAGAACGCTATCACTTTATTGGTCCAATAGTCTTCAATCAACGACCCTCGAATTAACATAGTCGAAAATAGATACCAAAAGCAAGCCGAGCCCTGCGAAAAAAATACACTGTAAGATC
>JAPKCN010000278.1 GCA_028822945.1 Porticoccaceae bacterium
ACGTTGGATTGCATCGACGCGGGGCCTGGCGACTCGCTGACTAAAGCTGCCAATCGGAACTGCGCCGTTAGGCGTGTTGACTCTCAAACGATCAATCGAGGATAGCTGACGATCCTGCTCCGGAAAGCGCAGCCTTATTTCAACTTCATCGTCTGCATCATCGGGACGGAACTTTCCAATCATCACACCACCAGCCACCATCTGCACCATATTGCCGACATCGGCAACATTGACTCCCAGCATCGCCGCACGTGCCGTATCTATGTCGATCTCCCACTGAATCCCTGCCAGCGGCAAAGTATCCTGTAAATCCCTGACGCCCTCAACATTGTCAGCGATCCACTGCTTGACCCGGGCTGTCGTTTTATACATAACCTGCCTGTCTGGTGAAGATATCTGGAGTTGAATACTCTTGCCTATGGGTGGACCAGTCTCTATTTCTGCAGCACCAACATAAATACCCGGCATACCTGATGTACGCTCGCGAATTTCTTCGAATATCTCTTTGCTTCCGCGGTCACGCTCTTCACGCGGATAGAGTTCTACCAAGAATGAGCTAATTTCGTCACGACTAACGTCGGCACCATAAACCGCCATACCCCCGCCCTTGGAGTAGCCATAGATCTGATCTACTCCCGCCACATTAGCCACAACGTTTTGCACCTTAAAGGTTATATCCTGCTGCTCGTCTATCGACAGGTTGCCCTGTGCGCGCACACCCACCATGCCATACTGACTCTCGATGGGAGTAAAAAATTCCTGACCTACATTAAATTTACCATAGATACTAAAGATGCCTACTAAGAGCACCAACGCGACTAATGCCGTTGTTGCGGGGGCCTTTATTACTGGCCTTAAAACTTTTAAATATGCATTCAAAAGGGGCGCAAAAAGAGTTGTTGCGGACTCTTCCGACAGGTGATTCTCTGGTAATTTCTTTTGCTTACCGCGTCGGCGGGCCATGACAATGCCGAGGGTCGGCGCAAAAATAAGCGCATAGGTTAATGACCATGCTAATACAGAAAAAACGGTGATCGGTAAATAGGACATAAACTCACCAGACACGCCGGGCCAAAAAAGCAGCGGCAAAAATGCTGCTAGAGTGGTTCCTGTCGAGGCAATCACGGGGATTGCCATACGCTTTACAGCGGTAATGTAGGCCTCTCGCGTTGACAAACCAGCCGCCGCCTGAGTGTTTGCAAACTCGACCACAACAATAGCGCCATCGATCAACATACCCAATGACAGTAGTAGTCCGAACATAACCATAAAGTTAAAGCTGTGGCCCATTACATTAATAATGATGAGCGCGCCGAGCAAACAAAACGGAATACCAAAGCCAACCAATAGACCCGATTTAACACCCAATGTTGCTACGACGAGAATCAAAACCAAACACATAGCCGTGACAATGTTTCCCTGTAGTTCACTCACCATCTGATTAGTCATCACTGACGCATCAAAGACATAGCCAATGGTCATGTCTGCACTGAACTGGTCTCTCGACCTCTCTACCGCCGCCCGAGAGGCATCAACGGTTTTGATCAAGTTGGCGTTCAGACGCTTACGAACTTCAATAGCGATAGCTTTCTTGCCATTGATAAAACTGTAGCCCGTCGCATCTTTAAAGGTGCGTCTGACTGAGGCGACATCACCGAGTGTAATTGAGCCCTCAGCATTATTGCGGACCGGTAGCGCGCGGATATCGGCAGCGGTTTCAAGCAAGGCGGGAACTTTGATACCAAAACGGCCCTGGGCGGTATCTAGCTCACCCGCAGGAATTAGGAGATTATTAACAGAAATAGCCCGAATTAACTCTTCGATGCGCAATCCGTATTGCTCGAGTCGTGCCGGGTCGACCACAACGTCGACAACCTCTTCACGATGACCCGACATATCCGCCTTGAGAACATCTGGCAGCATTTCCAATTCGCGCTGAAAAAACTTGGCGGCCGCATAGAGTTATCGCTCAGCGACATTATCGCTGGAGAAGGTGATTACAATGGTCGGCTC
>JAPKCN010000086.1 GCA_028822945.1 Porticoccaceae bacterium
GGCGGACCCGCTCTATCAACCGGCCTATGATGTGGTCAATGTGAGCGCCCGCTGGGAGAGTGGCGACGGTCGTTACACGGTGACTGCCGGCATCGATAATGCGGGTGATGAAAAGTACAGTATCTTTGGTGATTACCAGGTTAACTTTGGCAGTGATGGCGAGGCCTTCGATCGCGGTCGACAATGGTATTTAATGCTTGGATATCAGTTTTAAATAAGCCATAGTCTGGCCCAAATGAGCATTCGAGTGTAGCATCGATGAATAGACTATCCCCACATCGAAATTAAATTAGCCTAGTGCAGGGCGCAGAGGAAAAATTATGATTCAACCGTATAATGCCGTCGGCTTGGTACCCACCGTATGGGGAATCAGGACGCGCGCGGAGATTGTCAAAAACATTGACCATTTGGCGTCGATGGCAAATGCCGCGCTGTGGCTGTCATCTCTCGATACGCCGGTTAAATTGATTGCATTGCCCGAGGGTGCATTGCAGGGTTTCAACGATGAGGTGATGGATGCCGACCATGTAACATTTGCCCGCGAGTGCGCGATTGATATCCCCGGTCCCGAGACCGATATGATCGGAGAAAAGATTGCTAAGGCCCATGGGGTCTATGTGATGGCGCAGGCCAAGGCGCGCCACCCAGAAATTCCCGATCGATTTTTTAACGTTGGTTTTATTATTAGTCCCGAGGGTGACATTATTTTGCAGCACTACAAAGTCGCGCCGCTGTATCCGGTAGAGCACTCGGTCTGTCCGCACGACATCTACGACTGGTGGGTCGAGCGCTACGGCAACACCCTACAGAGCTTTTGGCCAGTCGTCGATACGCCGATTGGTCGTATGGGTATTATGATGGCGAACGAGGGTTCTTACCCCGAAAACGCTCGGGCCTTAGCGATGAACGGGGCAGAGATTATTTATCGCGCCTCGATCCCGCATCCAGCGGCGTCCAACGATTATTTTGAAATAACCAACCGCGCGCGGGCGCTGGACAATAATCTATATATTATGGCGCCAAATATGGGCACCTACTATCTGACGCAGGACGAAGAAACGCCGATGGATACCTTTGGTGGCCACTCGATGATCGTCGACTATCGCGGTCAAATTGTCGGTCGCCAAGACTATGGCGGTGTTTCGACAAGTGTCTGTGGACCGATCAATATCGAGGCTATGCGCAGCCACAGACAGAACTCGCTGTGGACCAACTGGATGAAAGACCTGAGAACTGAGCTCTATCAGATTGTGTATAAGGATCCCATTTATCCAAAAAATCTGTACTTGAATCGTGAGCCTATGAAGCATGCCGAATACGAGCGTGAAGTCATTAAAAAACAGGTTAAGCTAATGCAAGACAGGGATATTTGGAAGAAACCTAGCGAGTAAAATCGATTACTTGCCACTCGATGAGTTGGCGGAGGACACCTGCATGAATACATCAAAACTATGGATTGGAGGCGAGTTTTTGGAACCCGCTGGCGGCGAATACTTTGACGACTATAACCCATCTGATCAGTCGTTGATTGCCAGAGTGGCCAAGGGCACACCCGCTGATATTGACAGCGCAGTAGCTGCTGCAAATTGCGCTTTTGTGACCTTTAGTCAGTCTCAGGCTAAAGAGCGCGAGGCTATTCTGAGCCGCGCCGCAGCCTTGGTCGAACGCGACCGGGACCAGTACTTGCAACTATTGGTAGAAGAAGTGGGCTCGCCATTAATGAAGGCGCAGTTCGAGGTTGAATACTGCATTAATGCCTTCCGAGCGGCCGCCGGCGTGCCGCGGCGTTTGACCGGTCAGACAATGCCTCTGGACAGACCGGGTGCCTTTGGTATGTCAGTGCGCGAGCCAGTCGGCGTGATTGCCTGTATCACGCCGTTTAACGTTCCATTATTGAAGAATGTAAAGCAGATCGCGATGGTCATTGCGACGGGCAATACTGCGGTCTTACTACCGTCTGAATACGCGACACAGGTGACGGTAAAATTTGCCGAGACCCTCGCTGAGGCGGGTACTCCGGACGGGGTGTTTAACTATGTCACCGGCGATCCATTTGAAATTGGCGATGCCCTGACCAGCCATACCGAAGTCGCGGCGATCAATTTTTGTGGCTCGCCACGGATAGGTAAACATGTAGCGGAATTAGCGGCGAAGGATCTCAAGCCGGTAACCTTGGAATTGGGTGGTAAAAGCCCGCTGGTGGTGCTCGATGATGCCGACTTAGACAAGGCACTCGAGGCGGCGACCATCGGGATATTTTTCTTTCAGGGTCAGGCTTGTATGGCCTCTAGTCGGATTATTTTGCAACGTGGTATTGCGGCAAAATTTATCGCGGCTTTTCAACAGATTGCAGCGGGCATCAAGATGGGTGATTTGAGCGATCCTGAAACGGCCATTGGGCCAATTATTAGTCATCGTCAAGAGCAGCGCGTCAGGGAGCATATCAGTGATGCCCTAGCCAAGGGGGCGGAGCTTTTGAGCGGCGATCGAGCGTGGCAAGGTGCCTGCTGCCCGCCTACAATTTTGTCCGGCGTGGACGAGAGTATGACTGTCTATCGAGAGGAGACCTTTGGTCCTGTGACATCGATCTATCAAGTCGATAGTGTCGAGGAAGCTATAGGCGTGGCTAACGATACTGAATATGGACTGAGCTTCTCGATTTTTACCAGCGATATCACGACCGCCCTAAAAGTTGCGCAGAGAGCTAATGCGGGCATGGTGCACATCAACGCGATGTCGATTCAAGACGAACCACATGTGCCCTTTGGGGGCAATGGCCTAAGCGGTTTCGGCCGCGAGGGAACCGACGCGGATCTGGATATCATGACGCGTTGGAAATGGATAACGGTACAACTCGACTAGCGGCATCCGGTAACTAACATAGCGCGCTCGGATTGCTAGTTTGCTTCTGAAATAAGTGCGGTCCCGGATAGGTGCGGCTTACATCCCCCTCAGCTTAAACAGCGCAATAGTCGTCAGTGTGGCGACTGTTTGCGATTGTTGGTTGTCGATCACCACGTCACTGGTAACGATGCCTCTATCGGGTTTACTCTGTGAAAGGCGGGCACCCGCAACGCGCGATATAGCACTCAATACGTCGCCGGCGAATACCGGTTTCAGCCAGCGGATGTTGTCTACTCCTGGCGAGACAATAATCGACGATTTATTAAGTAGCCCGTCACACTGGAGGCGCATAAATATCGACATGGTAAACCAACCGCTGGCGATCAACTCACCAACATGACTGGTCGAAGCTGCGCTGGCATCAGTGTGGAACGGTTGCGGATCGTATTTTTTGGCAAACTCTATCATCTCGGACATGTGGACTGGGTAGCTACCCAGATCAATCTCTAGCCCGGGGGCAAAATCTTCAAATGTCATTATTTCATTAGGCATATGGGTATTTCACTCTGATTTCAAACGTTTTTGATGCTTTAAAAGTATTATATTACCTAACTAAAAATTGACATTGGATTGAAAGTCAATGTAAGTTATACGGCGACTAAGATTCTATCTAATTTTACTGTAACTCATGTTGCTATCGATGATGACAGGTATCAGATTCGTGGCAATATGCACTAGTTATTGATTTTACAAAACAGCGCTTGACAACATTTTGTAGTTATAGCAATAATGCTTTAAACTTAAAGTAGTAGCTAATAAAAAAAGCATTACACTGCGAGATATCAACAATGGTGGGTACTTGGCGAATGCGGGAATAGTCTATTTTAAAAAAGATAAAGAATTATGAAGTCAGCAATCAGTTTAAATAATAATAATCGACTTAAACTTGGAATTTTCTCAGCGAACTGTTCGAGTGGTATGGCAGTTACAAAGGCCGATGAGAGATGGCAGAATTCGTGGCGTAACAACCTTGATTTGGTGCGGATGTGTGATACCGCCGGCATTGAATTTATGTTGCCGATCGCCCGTTGGATCGGTTACGGGGGCGAAACCGACTTCCATGGTGGGGTTCTTGAGCCGGTGACCTGGGCGGCAGGTTTGATGGCGGCATCCAAACAGATCCAAATTTTTGCCACTGTGCACACTGCGTTTAACCACCCAATAGTGACCGCCAAACAGCTTGCCAGTATTGACCAATTGAGTAATGGTCGGCTGGGTTTGAACGTAGTGGCGGGCTGGAACAAGCCCGAGTATGACGCCTTTGGCGTAGACCTTCCGACTGTCCATAGCGAGCGCTATGCGCGCGCTCAAGAATGGTTTGACTACGTCCAAAAAATCTGGTCCGCGGACAGTGCTTTTGATTGGGATGGGGAGTATTTCCACGGTAAAGGCGTATATGGCAACCCCAAACCGGTACAGTCGAGGGTGCCTATATTAAATGCTGCGGCCTCTAAAGAGGGACGCGAATTTGCCATGCGCAACGCCGATTACCTGTTTACACCGGTATTCGATTTTGATCAGGCAAAGGCGACAGCGACTGAAATATCTCAGGCTGCAGCTATCAATAATAGAGAGGTCGGCGTGTTTACTTTTTGTACGGTAGTCTGTCGACCGACGATGCAAGAGGCAGAAGAATACTTAGACTATTACGCCAATCAGAATGCAGACTGGGAGGCAGTCGATCACTTGATGAAATTACAGGGTATGCACGCACAGTCGTTTACGCCGGAGGCATTGGGTATGTTTAGGGATCGCTTCGCAGCTGGCCACGGAGGCTTTCCATTGGTTGGAACGCCCGAATATATTGCCGATCAGTTAGAGCAACTCAGTGCGGCCGGCATTGCGGGTACGACATTGGCGTTTGTAGACTATTCGGCGGAATTTCCATATTTTGCGGAACATGTGTTGCCATTATTGGAGAAGCGGGGGTTGCGAACCATGTAATGACAGAGCTTTAGGAGATTTCAAGCGATATAAGATAAATATTATAAAAGAAAATAATCGTGGAGATTAGCAAGATGAAAAGATATCGATCTAAACGCCAAACATTGCGGAATACCTGCTGGTTGTTGTTGGCTACCCTAAGTAATTCAAGTTTTGCACAGGGTGTGCTGGAAGAAGTACTGGTTACCGCCCAAAAACGCGAACAGAACATTCAGGATGTTCCTATAGCGATTACCGCTTTTACCGGAGCACAGATGGATGCTCTTGGTGTAACTGAGAGTTTTGATGTCGCCGCTTTCAGCCCTGGTGTACATATCAGTGGCAGCCTTGCTGGGCAAAATACTCAGTTCTCCATACGCGGCGTTACCCAGAACGACTTTTCAGATATTATCGAAGCGCCGAACGCGGTTTACCTCGATGAGGGCTATATTGCTGTCGCGCAGGGCCAAACTTTTGGCATGTTTGACATCGAGCGTGTGGAGATTCTGAAGGGGCCGCAGGGTACTCTTTTTGGGCGCAATGCTACCGGCGGTTTGGTACATTTTCAATCTAACAAGCCGAGTTTCGAAGAAATTAGCGGCTATGTCGATGTCGAGGTTGGGCAATTCGACAGCGATGCCCATGCTATGCGAACGACACTCGCAGCTGCTGTCGGGGGGCCTCTGAGTGACACCGTGGCGGGACGAATAGCTTTGCGCATGAATAAGCAGGACGGCTACTTAAAGAACCTCTACCCAGAGGGTGTCTTGCCGGGGCTGGGAGCTGGTGCTCCAGGCAACGGAGCCGGTGCAGATCTCGGCGATGATGACTCAAAAGCCATGCGCCTGAGTCTGACGTTTCAACCGAGTGATCAATTAAGTATTGCAACATCGTTTAATTACGCCAAATCGGAAGTTGCCACCGGACCTTATCAGTCAAAACCGACAATTGGAATCCTCGATGCGAGCGGCGAACTAATCAACGTCATCGATGTCTCTCCATCTGAAACCCGTCTCAGCATAGCGGCTGATGGTTCAGATGCTGGAGGCAACGCCATTGATGGATCCTATCCGTTGGCGCCTGGTGCGGCCCTTGGTATACCAAAACGTCCGGTACCCGGTGGCGACTTCTTTGGCTACATTGATGCGGATGGCGATGATTTTACCTTTTCTAGTGATTTTGCGTTTGAGGATCAGGGTTTCACAGAAACTACCGGTTTTAATGTGCGTATTGAATATACGCTCGATAACGGTATAGAGTTTGTTGCTATCAGTGACGCCAAAGAATTTGAAAAACTGCTATTTATCGATGTCGATGCGGCTCCGATCAATCAGTTGGCTAATTATGGAGGTGTCGATGCTAGCACTTTTAGCCAGGAAATCCGCTTTAGCGGCGACGGTGACAGGTCTCGTTGGGTCGTGGGGGCCTATTACCTAAATATCGATAACAAAGCGATTAATGGCCTCAAAGCTCCGGCCGACAGTATTATTGACGGCGCGTTCACGGGAGGAGTTGGTGGCGGTCTCGCGGCAATTGATATCGGCACTAAGGGTAATTTGCAAACGGATTCGTTTAGCGTCTTTGGCCAATTTGAGTACGATATAAACGAAACTGTTACCTTAATTGCGGGTATGCGCGCTATTAAGGAAAAGAAGGACTATGAGGTCAACATTGGCGTCTACCCCTCATTTAGTTCCCGTACAGCCAGTCAAGGCGACTTTATCCCCAATATCTTTGGTGCCGGTTCGCCGTTTAATTATAAGGACAAGTCTTCGGATAATCTGTGGGCTGGTAATCTCCAGATGCAGTGGCAGAAATCTGAGGACATGATGGTCTATGCTGGCATCAAGCGCGGTGTCAAAGCGGGCAGTTACAACATGGCACTACTCGGTTCTTATCTTGGTGGTGGTGCAGGTGCCGGCGTGCCCTATGGTGAAGAGGTTCTGACCTCATATGAGGCGGGCTTCAAGATGTCAGTTAGCGATTCAACGCGCATCAATGGCTCGGTTTACTACTACGACTATAAGGATTATCAGGCATTCCTATTTGTCGATGTGGGCGGTAACGTGATTAACAGTGACGCAGAAACTAGTGGCGTAGAACTTGAAATTCAATCCACGCCTAGCGCTGGTTTAGATCTGTTAGCGAGTATTTCCTATGTTGATGGCGAGGTTAAGGATTTGCCGTTGCGGGTAGGTTCGCCGCTGCCTCCGCTCGACGTCAAGCCCACCTACACTCCTGAAGTGCAAGCGACGGCGCTGGCGCGATATGCTTGGCAAGCAATGGGTGGTACCGTTGCCATACAGGGAGATGTTAGCTATTCGGACGATTATTATTATAATCTTCGCAATTTTGATGCGGACAAATTTGATAGCTATGTAATGGTTAACGCTATGTTGTCGTGGCAATCCACAGACGAAAAATTGTCGGCTTCATTGGCGATTAGAAATTTGACGGATGAGCGAGCAGGTATTATGGGGTTTGATCTGGTTACGTTGTGCGGCTGCAACGAGGTGTCATATCGCGCCCCACGCTATTACTCTATCTCAGTGAAGAGAGAGTTTTAGTCCATTAGTAAAAAGTCGTCGATAGATGGATTGACGACCCTAGAAATGGACGGTTAATCGTGGCTGATTTATCACGGCGTGACTTTATTGCGTCAACTGGCATCGGTCTGACTTGTTGGGTCTCCGGTGTCAATCTATTATTGTCCCCAGAACAGGCTCGGGCGGCGTCCATTCCGTTGGACGCTTTATCCGATTCTCAGGCCACTACACTCGGCGCCCTTGGTAACGCGTTAGTTCCTGGGGCTCGGACTGCAGGCTTAGTACAATACGTCGACAAACAATTGGGTGTCGATAATACGCT
>JAPKCN010000087.1 GCA_028822945.1 Porticoccaceae bacterium
CGGCAATCATGCTCGGAATGGGCGCATTGGGAGCAGCTATTGGTATGGGTTTGCTCGGCGGTAAACTGATAGAGGGTACTGCGCGTCAGCCAGAACTCGGCCCGATGTTGCAGGGCAAGATGTTTCTGCTGGCGGGTTTAATTGATGCTGTGCCGATTATCGGTGTCGGCATTGCTATGTATCTGATTTTCGTTGTTGCCCCCGGCGTGGGCGCATAGCGCTAAACACCTTTAATGCACCCTAACGACGAGGTAGAAGCGTGAATATTAATCTAACGCTTTTTGGACAGATGGTGACCTTTGCATTCTTTGTGTGGTTTTGCATGAAGTATGTGTGGCCGGTGATTATCGATGCTATGGACGAGCGCCAGCAAAAAATTGCGGATGGTTTAGATGCGGCTGAAAGGGCTTTGCGCGATTTAGAAAGCGCTAAAAGCCAAGCCTCCGATCAGATGCAGGTGGCTAAGCAGGAAGCCGCTGGCATTATTGATCAGGCCCACAAGCGCGCTAGTCAAATTGTCGAAGAAGCCAAGCAACAAGCTATTGCTGAGGGCGACCGGTTGAAGGTTGCTGCCGCCGCAGAGATTGACCAAGAAGTGAATCGCGCTAAAGAAGAACTTCGCGCGGCGGTCGCCGGTTTGGCGCTAGCAGGAGCTGAGCGGGTACTCGAGGCATCGGTCGACGATGCTGCTAATCGCGCGCTGGTCGACCAGCTCGCAGCGCAGCTTTAGGCGAGGTCGAGTATGGCAGAATTGAGTACATTGGCGCGCCCCTACGCGCGGGCAGCATTCGAGTATGCTGTTGCGGCGAAACAGCTGCAGGCCTGGTCGGATGGCTTGAAAACTGCGGCGATTGTGGTGGTGCAGACACCGGTTGTCAGTCTGTTGAGTTCACCCAGCACTACCGGCGCAGAGCAGTCGTCTGCTATGTTAGACATCTGTGGCACAGAACTCAGTGTGACACTGCAGAACTTGGTGGTGATTCTTTCGGAAAATCGCCGTATTCAACTTCTTCCGCAGATTTCACAGCAGTTCGAAGCGTTAAAGGCCAATCATGAAAAGGCAATCGACGTAGAGGTAATATCTGCGCGTGATCTAGATGCCGAGCAGCAGAGGCAACTAAGTGACGCACTCGCGGTAAAGCTCGAACGCAACATAAATATGAAGGTTCGTTTGGATAAGAGCCTGATCGGGGGTGCGGTAATACGTGCCGGGGATACCGTTATTGACGGTTCCATTCGTGGTCGTTTGACCAAACTTGCAGAATCATTAAATTCGTAAAGGATTGAGGTCCAAGCATGCAGCAACTGAATCCATCAGAAATCAGCGAAATCATCAAGAGTCGTATCGACAATCTAGATGTTTCATCAGAAGCCCAAAATGAGGGTACTATTGTCTCCGTATCGGACGGCATCATTCGCATTCACGGTCTAGCAGACGTGATGTATGGAGAGATGATCGAATTCGATGGCGGAATCTACGGAATGGCCTTAAACCTCGAGCGTGATTCTGTTGGAGCAGTCGTTCTGGGCGATTACCAAACCCTTGCCGAGGGCCAAAAAGCCCGCTGCACTGGGAGAGTATTAGAGGTGCCGGTTGGCCCCGAACTCGAAGGTCGAGTTGTCGATGCTCTAGGAAATCCAATCGACGGGAAAGGGCCCATAAATGCGGCCCTCACCGATGCTCTGGAGAAAGTCGCCCCAGGTGTCATTGAGCGCCAATCGGTCGATCAGCCAGTGCAAATAGGACTGAAGGCCATCGACGCGATGGTGCCGATTGGTCGTGGACAGCGCGAGTTGATAATAGGTGATCGACAGATTGGCAAGACCGCTATCGCCGTTGATGCAATTATTAACCAGAAGGGCTCCGGCATCAAATGTGTTTATGTCGCGATCGGGCAAAAAGCCGCCTCGGTTGCGGCTGTCGTGCGCAAACTTGAAGAGCACGGCGCCATGGGCCATACCGTCGTAGTTGCGGCAACTGCCGCGGATCCTGCCGCAATGCAGTACTTAGCGCCGTTCGCCGGCTGCACTATGGGCGAATATTATCGAGACCGTGGGCAGGACGCTTTAATTATCTATGACGATCTGACTAAGCAAGCCTGGGCTTATCGCCAAATCTCGCTGCTGTTAAAACGACCACCAGGTCGAGAGGCTTATCCTGGCGATGTATTTTATCTCCACTCGCGACTGCTCGAACGAGCAGCGCGTGTGAATGCTGCTTACGTTGAAAAATTCACTGGCGGTGAGATCAAAGGTCGGACGGGTTCTTTAACTGCATTGCCAGTGATTGAAACACAGGCTGGCGATGTCTCAGCATTTGTACCGACTAACGTGATCTCGATTACAGACGGACAGATATTCCTCGAGGCGGATATGTTCAATGCCGGTATTAGGCCGGCTATGAACGCAGGTATTTCGGTTTCTCGCGTGGGTGGTGCGGCGCAGACTAAGATTATCAAAAAGCTCTCAGGTGGTATTCGTACAGCACTGGCACAGTATCGCGAGTTAGCGGCATTCTCTCAATTTGCTTCAGATTTAGACGAGGCTACTAAGGCACAGTTAGACCATGGTGAGCGAGTAACCGAACTGATGAAGCAAAAGCAATATTCACCGCAGTCGATTGCCGAGATGGGCGTTATGGTATTTGCTGCCGATCAGGGCTATCTGAAGCCAATTGAGGTTGCGAAAATCGGCGATTTTGAGGCGGCTTTGCTGTCTTATATGAAAGCTGAACACGCAGACTTAATGGATCAAATTAATCAGTCAGGCGGCTATAACGACGACATCGCAGCGGGCTTCAAGGCAGCGCTCGACAAGTTTGTCGCCACTCAGACCTGGTAGCCAATCGCGGACACGGATTTAGATCATGGCAGTCGGAAAAGAAGTCAAAACAAAAATCGCCAGCATCGGTAGTACGCAAAAGATTACTCGTGCGATGGAAATGGTAGCGGCGAGCAAGATGCGTCGAGCGCAAGAGCGCATGGCGTTGGGTAAACCCTACGCACAGCGCATACGCGATGTGGTCGGGCATATTGCTAACTCGGTTTCAGAGTACCGGCACCCGTACTTACAGCAACGCGAAATAGCGCGGGTTGGATTCGTTCTGATTTCTACCGACCGCGGCCTCTGCGGAGGCTTGAACGTAAACCTGTTCAAGTCGGCTATTAAATCTATGCGAGACTGGTCAGAGCGTGGGGTCGAGGTAGAAATCTGCGTGATTGGCAATAAAGCTGCGAGTTTCTTTGCCAGTGTTGGAGGCAACGTGGTTTCCAGCGTCAAGGACGTGGGCGATGAACCGCTGGCCGAAGATTTAATTGGCGGTGTCAAAGTGATGTTGGATTCTTATGATAACGGCAGTATAGATAAGCTTTTTCTCGTCAGTAATGAGTTTGTGAATACTATGACTCAGACGCCGTGTGTGCAACAGCTGTTGCCGTTAGCGCCGAGTGAAGACGACAAATTGAGTCATCATTGGGATTATATTTACGAGCCGGATGCAGTAGCACTGCTGGATGGTATGTTGGTGCGCTACATCGAGTCTCAAGTCTACCAAGGCGTGGTTGAAAACAAGGCTTGCGAACAGGCAGCACGTATGTTGGCGATGAAAAATGCGACCGAAAACGCGGGTGAGTTGATCGATGAATTACAACTGCTTTACAACAAGGCACGCCAAGCGGCAATTACTCAAGAATTGTCAGAAATAGTCAGTGGTGCGGCGGCGGTATAGAGCCTAATAAATTTTACAGTTTAGTGAAGAGGAACCGGACATGAGTAGCGGAAGAATCGTACAAATTATTGGTGCTGTGATCGACGTGGAATTTCCGCGCGAAGGGGTGCCGAGTGTGTATGACGCCCTAGTGGTTGAAGACAAGGGCTTGACCCTCGAAGTACAGCAGCAATTAGGTGATGGCGTGGTTCGCACGATTGCCATGGGTTCATCTGAGGGCATTAGCCGGGGTCTCGCGGTGAAAAATACTCAGGCCCCGATCTCGGTTCCGGTGGGCGTTGAGACGCTGGGCCGGATTATGGATGTTCTAGGAAATCCGATTGACGAGAAAGGGCCAATTGGCGCTAGCGAAACTATGTCAATTCATCGGAAACCGCCAGCTTACGATCAACTGGCCGCCTCAGACGAGTTGTTGGAAACCGGCATTAAGGTGATCGACTTAGTATGTCCGTTTGCTAAGGGCGGTAAAGTCGGACTGTTTGGGGGTGCCGGTGTCGGCAAGACTGTAAATATGATGGAGCTAATCAACAATATTGCTACCGAGCATTCGGGGTTATCTGTGTTCGCTGGCGTTGGTGAGCGGACTCGCGAGGGCAACGATTTTTACTATGAGATGCAGGATTCGGGTGTCGTCAATATTGAAACACCAAGTGAATCAAAAGTGGCTATGGTCTACGGACAGATGAACGAGCCGCCAGGGAACAGACTCCGCGTGGCCCTTACCGGTCTAACGATGGCAGAAAAATTTCGCGACGAAGGTAAAGATGTGCTGTTGTTTATAGATAACATCTATCGTTATACCCTGGCGGGTACCGAGGTGTCAGCACTGCTCGGAAGGATGCCGTCGGCAGTTGGCTATCAACCGACGTTGGCCGAGGAAATGGGCGTTCTCCAAGAGCGAATTACGTCTACTAAGGTTGGCTCTATTACCTCGGTACAGGCAGTCTATGTTCCGGCAGACGATCTAACCGATCCGTCACCGGCGACCACTTTTGCCCACCTTGACTCTACCGTAGTGTTGAGCCGAGACATTGCCTCAAAAGGTATCTATCCTGCGGTTGATCCGCTCGACTCAACCTCTCGACAACTCGATCCTCTGATCATTGGACAGGCGCACTACGAGGTGGCCAGAGGCGTGCAGACGGTGTTGCAGCGCTACAAGGAACTGAAGGATATCATTGCTATTTTGGGTATGGATGAACTCTCGGAAGAGGACAAGTTAGCGGTAGCGAGGGCACGAAAAATTGAACGCTTCTTATCGCAACCCTTTCATGTCGCGGAGATTTTCACTGGCGCGCCGGGCAAATATGTATCACTCAAGGATACGATCGCTGGGTTTCAGGGGATTTTAGATGGAGAATACGATCATCTGCCCGAACAGGCCTTTTATATGGTCGGCTCTATCGATGAAGCTATTGAAAAAAGTAAAAGCCTGTAAATTGGGGTTAGCAGAGGCACAATCGCATGACTAGATCAGTACATTGTGACATCGTAAGCGCAGACGAGTCGTTGTTTTCTGGATCTGTTGATATGGTGATAGCGACCGGGTCTCTCGGTGAAATGGGTATTACCCCCGGGCATGCTCCATTGCTGAGCGATCTCAATCCTGGCCCAGTTCGCCTGGTTAGAGAGGGCGGTGAAGAGGAGATATACTATTTGTCAGGCGGTTATATCGAAGTGCAGCCAAACAGTATTTCAATCCTCGCCGACTCTGCGGTTCGCGCCGCAGATATTGACGAAGCTGCTGCGGCCGAGGCGGTTAAATCTGCCGAGCAGACGATTGCCAATATGTCCGCTGAAATCGATTACTCCAAAGCGGCGACCATGTTAGCCGAGGCATCGGCGCAGTTGCGCACTGTGCAGACGCTGCGTAAAAAGCTTGGCAATTGAATATTGATGTGGCGAAAGGGTGGCGTAGCCACCCTTTTTTGTGTCTGACGGTTTTTTTACGCCGTTAGCTATTCCCTTGTTGTACTTGTATCGCGATCTTTTTGGCAGTACCGTAAGCGCTTTAAGTAACGGTTTTCGAACGATCTTTGATGGAGCTCTAGTAGTCTGCTTATGAATTGTACGGATGTAATTATACTAGCCGCTGGGAAGGGTTCACGGATGCAATCAAGTCTGCCCAAGGTACTGCATTTACTCGCGGGTCGCCCGCTCCTTGAACATGTTTTGACCGCGTCTAATAAAGTCGCCAACGCGCGCAGTATTCTGGTCACTGGTCACGGTGCCGATGAAGTTGAGTCAGTCTGTGCGCACGATGCATATGTTGCCGTTAGGCAGATTGAGCAGTTAGGGACAGCTAATGCGGTGCAAGCGGCGTTGCCGCACCTTAGGGAGCATTCTAAGGTGGTAATTTTGTATGCAGATGTACCATTAATTCATCCCAATACTATTTGCCGCATGCTCGAAGCCGTGGATGGCGAACAGATTAGCCTGTTAACTTTGGATATGGCTGAACCCAGCGGCTATGGGCGCATTGTGCGCAACTCTAATGGTGTGATCGAGGCGATTGTAGAGCATCGCGATGCCAGCCCATCACAACGTGGCATCTGCGAGATCAATACCGGTGTTATGGCGCTCGGCGCAGAACAACTCAAGGCGTGGCTGCCGGAAATAGACAACCGCAATGTGCAAAATGAGTATTACCTGACCGATTTAATCTCCATTGCGCGCAAGCACAACTACCACGTTAAAAGTATCCAACCGGCCACTGCCAACGAGGTTCAGGGGGTTAATGACAGAATTCAACTCAGTCGGCTCGAGCGTGCTTATCAATTACAATTGGCACACGCACTGATGCTGTCGGGTACCACGTTGGCCGATCCGGCACGGTTCGACCAGCGTGGTGAGTTGTCGGCCGGTATTGACAATTATATCGATATTAATTGCGTTTTTACTGGTGCAGTAACGCTTGGCTCGGGCGTTACCATTGGCGCGAATTGTATGATTACGGACAGTAGTATTGCCGATGGTGCGGTGATTGCTACCAATTCAGTGATCGAGTCTGCGCAGGTTGGCGCAGGCTGCAGTGTTGGACCCTTTGCGCGACTTCGACCAGGCACGATACTTGGAGCAGGTGCCAAAGTGGGCAATTTTGTGGAGACCAAAAAAGTTCGGGTAGGTGCCGGCAGCAAGATCAATCATCTTAGTTATATTGGCGATGCTGATTTGGGTGACAATGTCAACATCGGCGCTGGCACCATTACGTGTAATTATGATGGCGCTAACAAACACGCAACGCGACTTGGCGACGATGTGTTCATTGGTTCGAACAGTACCTTGGTAGCACCTGTACACGTTGGCGATCGCGGATTTGTTGCCGCCGGCACTACTTTGACATGCGACGTCCTCGACGCAGAACTAGCGGTTGGGCGCGCAAGACAGCGCAATATTGCCGATTGGCGACGACCGGTAAAAAAGGAAGATTAAACCATGTGTGGGATTGTAGGCGCTTCTAGTTCAAGGAATGTGTATAAAATACTAATTGAGGGGCTTCGTCGCCTTGAGTACCGCGGTTACGATTCCGCTGGATTCTCGCTGATTGATCGACATGGCCAGTTACAGACGCAAAAAACTAGCGGTAAAGTAGCCGACCTCGAGGCGCTCGCTAAGCAAACTGCGGTGTCAGGCCATACAGGTATCGCCCACACTCGATGGGCCACGCACGGCGAACCCAGCACAGCAAATTCCCACCCCCATACCTCGGGCGATCTGTCTATTGTTCACAACGGTATTATTGAAAACCACGCTGTGCTGCGCGCTGAATTAATTTCTGAGGGATATCCATTTACCTCTGCCACCGATAGCGAAGTGATCGCCCACTTAATCCATAGCTCCTTAAAAAAAGTAGTCCTCATGCGTGATGCCGTGTGCATTGCTATCGCTCGTCTTGAAGGTGCCTACGCATTAGCGGTTGTGCATGCTGATCACCCAGGCACTATTATCTGCGCCCGC